>CAYVBN010000187.1:0-6253 GCA_964449645.1 uncultured Hyphomicrobiales bacterium | reverse complement strand
GCGCAGCAGGTTGTCCTTGAAGGTGCGGGCCGCGCGGGCGGCGTCGCCCACCTCGTCGCCGCGTCCCGCATAGGGGATCTCCACCCCTTTGTCGCCCTGCGCCAGCGCCAGCAGGACCTCCCCAATCCGACGGATGGGCTTTCCGACGCTGATCGCCAGGAACACCGCCGAGCCGACCAGCACGATGACCACGAAGATGCCGATCAGGAGCGTGAGCTGGCGCGCGTGCGTCTGTTCGGCGTCCGAAAGACTGTCGCGTTCGTTGGCCCAGGCGCTGGCCGTCATCTTGACGACGTCGAACAGCTCATCCGCCTGCTGCCGGATCGGATCGGCGCGATCGCGCATCAGCGCATCGCGGCGGTGCAGGGCCTGCAGCGTCTTGTCGATCGCGGTCTTGTAGGTCGGGATGAAGCCGACGAGCCGGTCGATGCCCGCGATGGTTTCCTTGTCGAGCGTCATTCCGCGCGCCTCCTTGAAGAGGCGCTGCGCTTCCGAGAACGAATCGTTCATGCGCTTGAGCAGGTCGTCGCTCGCGTGCACGAGATACGACCAGAAGAGCAGCCGGCCCTGTTTGAAGGCGGCATCGCCTTCCTGCAGCGTGTGGATGAATTCGACGCGGTTGCCCGCCGCCGCCACCGCGAGGCTGTTGATCACCGGATCGAAGGTCGCCGGCCAATCGGCGTCCATTTTGGACTGCAGATCGCGGGCCGCGATATAGTCCTTCTGCACGGCCGCATAGTCGCGCATGGTCGCGATGTAGTTGTTGTAGAGCTCGCGCGCCTTCTGGAGGTTCGGACGGACTTCGTCGGTCGCCGCCTGCAGGGCGCGATCGAAGGCCTGCGATCCGTTCGCCTCGAGATCGGCGAGATTCCTGAGCGCCTCGTCGACCTCATCGGCGCTCTCCGCGTTCTGCATGGTCCGGTTCTGCAGGGCGGCGCGGTTCTGGCCGTTGCCGATTTCGAGCACGGACTGCAGCACGGTGCGGCTCGCCTGATCCTGCGCATACATTCTTGCAGTCAGACGCGCGACACGAAATTCGTTGCCGACAATGATGAGCACGAGCGCCACGCCGGCTCCCGCCGTGAGCGCGAGCTTTGTTCCGATGCGGACATTCAGGCGAAAATTCAATTTGCGCATGTCGTCCGAGCCCCGTGCGATCCAGCCCTTGGAAAAGGGCATGCTCCGCCCAGACAATCAAAAATCGGTTAAATCAAGGGCTTATGAACGAAAACGTAAGTTGTCGGAGGGTGACGGTCGATCTGGCCGTCACCCTGAAGGGTTTCGTAATGCGCAATATTCCGCTGCGGCCGGCTGCCTTTGCGCCGTCTCGGGCCCGTAATGTCACGTTGTCATGAAAGGAGAGGGACGAACTTTACAGGCCCGCCCCAGTAGAAGCGGGGGCGCGACAGTAGCCGGCGGGGCGAATATTTGCGCCTTGCGGCGGAAAATCTGCCAGCGACTAGCGTCATCGCCTCGAGGACTCGCGCCCTTGGGACGCCGCCCGCAGCGTTACCGCGAAGCGGCGCATATGCCGCAGGCTCGTCCAGGATAGGGGAGGGCGGCGGAGCGGCCCTCAGTGGGCCTCGTCCTCGGATTCTTTGCCCTTGCCGCCGATCTGCTTGAGCTTGGCGAACACCGCCTCGACATCGAGTTCCTCGCCCGGCTTCTTGGCCGCTTCGGCCTCCGGCTGCGGGCGGGCCGTCGTCACCTCGGCGGGCAGCAACGTGACGCCCTCGTCGGCCTCGACCGGCTTTTCCTTGGCCGCCCGATGCACCTCGATGTCGAGGTCGATCTGCGAGCACAGGCCGAGCGTGACCGGGTCCATCGGAGTGAGATTGGCGGCGTTCCAGTGGGTGCGGTCGCGAATGGCCGCGATCGTCGACTTGGTGGTGCCGACGAGCCGCATGATCTGGCTGTCCTTGAGCTCCGGATGATTGCGCACCAGCCACAAGATGGCGTTGGGACGGTCCTGGCGGCGCGATACGGGCGTATAGCGCGGCCCCTTCTTGCGCTTCGCCTCGGGCAGCCGCACCTTGGGGTCGGAGAGCTTGAGCCGCACATCGGGATTGGCCTCCGCGTGCTCGATCTCTTCACGCGTGAGCTGGCCGGTCTGGATCGGGTCGAGGCCCTTGATCCCCTGGGCGGCGTCTCCGTCGGCGATGGCCTTCACCTCGAGCGGGTGCAGCTTGCAGAAGTCGGCGATCTGGTCGAACGACAGGGCCGTGTTCTCGACCAGCCAGACGGCGGTCGCCTTCGGCATCAGCGGTTGGGCCATGGTTGAATCTCCTTTGTGCTCCGCCCGCCCTCGCGGGCGAAGCGCCACACATCGACGATGAGTGGAAATCGACCTTACATATAGGCAATCGGGGCGGTCCTGCGCAATGGCTCCAGTCTTGCGCTTGACAGCAGCGGCCCGGGACGGCCATGTCGGGTTAAGATCGCAATGACCGGCTCATTCTCATGACCAGCGCCGACGTTAACCCTGCGAGCGGGAAGCCGCGCCTGAAGGTAATGCTGTGCTCCCCGCGCGGGTTCTGTGCCGGGGTGGTGCGCGCCATCGAGACGGTCGAACGCGCGCTCGCCCTTTATGGCCCTCCGGTCTACGTGCGCCACGAGATCGTGCACAACCGCTACGTGGTCGACAGCCTGCGTGCCAAGGGGGCGATCTTCGTCGAGACGCTGCAGGAGATCCCCGAGACCGGCGCGCCGGTCGTGTTCTCCGCCCACGGGGTGCCGAAGTCGGTTCCCGAGGAGGGGCGGCGGCGCAATTTCTTCGCCATCGACGCGACCTGTCCGCTGGTCACCAAGGTGCACCGCGAAGCCGAGATTCATCATCGGCGCGGCCGCGAGATCCTGCTGATCGGCCATTCCGGCCATCCGGAAGTGGTCGGCACCATGGGGCAACTGCCGCCCGGCTCCATGCATCTCATCCAGACGATCGAGGATGCCGAGACGTTCGTGCCGCAGGATGAATCGAACCTCGCCTACGTGACGCAGACGACGCTCTCGATCGACGACACCGCCGAGATCGTCGCCGTGCTCAAGCGCCGCTTCCCGGCGATTGTCGGCCCGCATAAGGAAGACATCTGCTACGCCACGACCAACCGCCAGGACGTGGTCAAGCGCATCGCCACCGCGGTCGACGCCTTGATCGTGGTCGGCTCGCCGAACTCCTCGAACTCGCAGCGTCTGAAGGAAGTCGCCGAGCGCGCCGGCTGTCCCTATGCGGTGCTGCTGCAGGGCGCACGCGAGATCGACTGGTCGCGCTTCGACCATGTCGGACGGCTCGGCATCACGGCGGGCGCGTCCGCCCCCGAGGTGCTGGTGCAGGAGATCATCGCGGCCTTCGCGGCGCGCTACGATCTCGACATCGAGACCGTGACGGGGGCGGAGGAGGGCGTCTTTTTCCCGCTGCCGCGGCCGCTGCGCGACGGCCAGGCCGCCGCCGAATAGGGCTGGAGCATTTCCGGCGAAGTGAAAACCGTTTGCCGTGGAAAATGCGACCAAACAAAAACGCTTAGAGCCTTGACGCGGGCCGGCGGAGCGCGATAGCCGGGCCGGGGGACCTGAACTCAGCCGAGCGTTGCTCATCGGAGGCGGGCGGATGTTCCCGTCCGAGCGTTCCCGGCGTCGCCGGGTCCGGCCGGCGTGCGGCTGCGCCGGGACGAAGAGGGCTGGAGCATGATCTCGAAAAGTGGACACCGATTTTCGGAAAAGATCACGCTCAAATCAAAAAGTTAGAACGGGTTGGCGATTCGAAGGAAAGTCGCCCCGCTCTGGAGAGAAGGACATGGCGGTCTATACCGACGTCTCGGTCGAAGACCTCGAACGGTTCCTCGCCGCCTACGACGTCGGCGAACTCCTCGCCTACAAGGGGATCGCGGAGGGCGTGGAGAATTCGAACTTCCTGCTCCACACCGCGCGCGGCGCGTTCATCCTCACGCTGTATGAGAAACGCGTCGCCGCGGCCGACCTGCCGTTCTTTCTCGGCCTCATGGAGCACCTTGCGGCGCGCGGCATCAACTGTCCGCAGCCGGTGAAGAATCGCGAAGGTGCGACGCTCGGCCGGCTCGCCGGCCGTCCGGCCGCGCTGGTGACGTTTCTCGACGGCATGTGGCTGCGCCGTCCGGGCGTCATTCATTGCGCCGGCGTCGGCGAGGCGCTCGCCCGGCTGCATCTCGCCGGGCGCGATTTTCCCGGCAAGCGCGCCAACGCGCTCTCGGTCGCGGGCTGGCGGCCGTTGTTCGAGAGCGCGCGCCAGCGCGCCGACGGGTTGAAGCCGGGGCTCGTCAAGACCATCGCGGACGAACTCGCGCATCTCGAACGCGCCTGGCCGCGCGACCTGCCGCAGGGCATCATCCACGCCGACCTCTTTCCCGACAACGTGTTCTTTCTCGGCGATCGCCTCTCCGGCCTGATCGATTTCTACTTCGCCTGCACCGACACGCTGGCCTACGACGTCGCCATCTGTCTCAACGCGTGGTGCTTCGAATCCGATCATTCCTATAACGTCACCAAGGGGCGCAGCCTGCTGCAGGCTTATGCGAAAGTGCGCGCGCTGTCGGATGCGGAACGCGCTGCGCTGCCGCTGCTGTGCCGCGGCGCCGCGCTGCGATTCCTGCTCACGCGCCTCGTCGACTGGCTCGACGTACCGGAGGGCGCGCTGGTGCGGCCGAAGGACCCGCTCGAATATTTCCGCAAGCTGCGCTTCCACCAGGCGGTCACGAGCGTGCGCGATTACGGGATCGACTGATGAATGCACCCTCGCAGCAGCACGTTGTCGTGCACACCGACGGCGCTTGTTCGGGAAATCCCGGCCCGGGTGGCTGGGGCGTGATCCTCGAATGGAGCGGCCACCGCAAGGAGCTCAAGGGCGGCGAGCCGCACACCACCAACAACCGGATGGAGTTGATGGCCGCGATCATGGCGCTCGAGTCGCTGAAGCGTCCGTGCACGGTCGATATCCATACCGACAGCCAGTATCTGCGCCACGGCATCACCGAATGGATCAAGGGCTGGAAGCGCAACGGCTGGAAGACCGCCGACCGCAAGCCGGTGAAAAACGTCGATCTGTGGCAGCGGCTCGACGCCGCGCTCGCCCATCACCGCGTCAATTGGCACTGGGTGCGCGGCCATTCGGGCCACGACCTCAACGAGCGCGCCGACGAGCTTGCGCGCGAGGGGCTCGCCGAGGCGCGTAGCGAAGCGAGAGGACGATAGGCGCCTTGCGCTCTGCTTCACCTCTCCCCAACGGGGCGAGGTGAAGCGTGCTGCGCATCCGAACTCTTCGTCGATTTCAGAGTGGTGTTTGCTCCTCGATGAGGATCGTTCGCAACGCCTTACAACTGCTTCAGCAGATTTTCCGCGCTCGACGCCTCGGCCTTGCCGGGTGCGTCCTCGATGTTGAGCTTCTTCACCACGCCGTCCTCGACCAGCATGCTGTAGCGCTTGGAGCGGATGCCCAATCCGTTGCCCGAGCCATCGAACGTCAGGTCGATGGCCTTGGCGAAATCGCCGTTGCCGTCGGCGAGGAATTCGATCTGGCCTTCCGCCCCACTCGCCTTCTTCCAGGCGTCCATGACGAAGACGTCGTTGACGCCGGTCACCGCGATCGTATCGACGCCCTTCGCCTTGATGGCGGCCGCGTTCTGCAGGAATCCCGGCAGATGGTTGCGGTGGCAGGTGGGGGTGAAAGCGCCCGGCACTGCGAACAGCACCACCTTCTTGCCCTTGAAGATGTCGTCGGTGGTCTTCACGCCGGGCCCTTCGGCCGTCATCACTCTGAATTTTGCTTCCGGAAGGCGATCGCCGACCTTGATGGCCATGGTGCAATCCTCTCAATCGTTGTTGAAATGCGAGCTACGTCTGGGTTTGCGGGAGGCCCCGCCGAACGCCGGGAGGAGCGCTAACCTAAAGCATTTTCCGGCGAAGTGGCTACCGGTTCGCCGCAGAAAATGCGACCCATCTAAAAGCCATTTTCCGGCGAAGTGGGAACCGGTTCGCCGCAGAAAATGCGACCCATCTAAAAGCCATTTTCCGGCGAAGTGGCTACCGGTTCGCATAGAAAATGCGGCCCATATGACGTCCGGCAGCGGCTTAGTCGAGGCGCGTTTTCACCTCGATGGCGGCAGCGGGCGCAACCAGCGTGAGGGTGAGCACGGCGCCCGTGCTCCTGGCGCCGGGCGGCACGCCGTCGAGATCGAATACGAAGCGCCGCAGGCCGGGCGGAGCGCCGGGCGCCGGTTTCGGCAGC
>CAYVBN010000186.1:0-14424 GCA_964449645.1 uncultured Hyphomicrobiales bacterium | reverse complement strand
TTCACGGTGACGCTGGTGCGCGCCGACCACTCATCCGGCGACATCACCGACGGAACGCCGGTCTATCTCGGCAACCCGTGCGGCGCCATCATCAAGGCGGAGGGCGAGCCCACCATCTATCACATGGGCGACACCGACATTTTCTCCGACATGGGGCTGATCGCCGAGATCCATGCCCCGAAGGTTGCCATGGTTCCGATCGGCGACCGCTTCACCATGAGCGGACGCACCGCGGCGCTCGCGGTCAAGCGCTTCTTCAATCTCGAGACCGTCATTCCCTGCCACTACGGCTCGTTCCCGATCATCGAGCCGACGGCCGACAAATTCGTCGCCGAGATGCAGGGACACCGCACACGCGTCGTCGTGCCGGAAAAGGGCAAGCCGGTGACGGTCTAGCGTATGGCCTCCAAAATGGATGCCGGTTGTCGGACAACGCCAGGCTCAGATCAAAGCGTGTCGCCGCGCGGCAACGAGGGCCGAAAAAATGTCAGAGCCCGACCGCGGACCGGCGTTTCCGCCCGTTGAAACGGACGGACAGGCATGCGCCGTCCCTGCGGGACCGGCGGCGAAGCGATGGGGATTTTGGAGCACCACCGCCTGGGGCGTGGTGATCCTCGCAGCCTGGGCGGCGGCGCAATTCGCCGTCATGGTGGTGCTGCTGTGGTGGCGCGACGACCCGGCCGACTTCGTCGAGCCCGAACGCCTTCTTCGCAGCGGTTCGAGCATCGCGTTCGTGGCCATCGGCGGGGCTCCGATGGTCCTCGCCATGGTCGCGCTGGCGGTACGCCTGTCGGGGCGGCGGCTTGCGGAGTATCTCGCGCTGCGCGGCCCGACCCGTCGCGACTGGATCCTCGGCATCCTGTCGATGGCGGTGCTTTTGCCGGCGCTCGATCTGGCGACGGGCCTGACGGGCCGCGATGTCACGCCGTTCGTCGTCCTCGAAGCCTATCGGACCGCGCGTGACGCCGGCACGCTTCCGTGGCTGGCCCTGGCGCTCGTCGTCGCGGCGCCGGTCACCGAAGAAGTCACGTTCCGGGGATTTCTGTTTCGCGGCTGGGCGGCATCGAGGCTTGGCGTCGCCGGCGCCGTCGCGCTCACGTCGTTTTTCTGGGCGGCGATGCACGTCCAGTACGACTGGTTCTTCATGCTGCAGATCTTCGTCCTCGGGCTGGTTCTGGGCTGGTTGCGCCAGCGCAGCGGCTCGACACTGCTCACGATGGCGCTGCACGCCGGCGTCAATCTCTGGGCCCTGATGCAGGCGGCCACCGCGGTGGGATGAGACCGCGGCCCGCCGCTCCGATCAGGCCGCCGGAAGCTTGGCGTCGCGCACCACCCATTCATGCCATAGTCCGCAGGCCGGGCATTTGGCGCGAACGGTCTCGAGGCGGATGCGCAGCAGGGTTCCGAGCTCGGTCTCGATGCCGACATCGACGTCGCGGCCAGTCTGCGGGCAGACAAAATGCAGCCGTTCCATCGGAAACTCCATGCACGATGACGCGTCATGTAGTGCCGATCCGGCAGGCCGCGACCCCCCTCGCGGCAATTCCTGGTGTGGCGGATTTGGAGTTCTTAAGATCGTGCAGCGAGCTCCGACAGGAGCTTCAACCGAAAGCCGCATGAGAAACATTCTGAAGTTCGCATCGCAGCCCGCTGCAAGGTATTGCGAATTTCGGAACCGGGGATACTGGCGGTTGCGGGTGCGAAGGCCCCTCTGGTATAGGGCGCCGGGCGATATGCGCATAGTCCGCCCGATCCAAACGAGGTTTTCATGTCCGTCGACGCCAACACCGTCCGACGCATTGCCCATCTTGCCCGGATCGCCGTCGCCGACGAGGAGGTCGAGCATCTGCAAGGCGAGCTGAACGCCATCCTGGCCTTCGTCGAACTCCTGTCCGAGGTCGATGTCTCGGGGGTCGAGCCGATGACCTCGGTGATCCCGATGGAGATGAAGAAGCGGCAGGACGAGGTGACCGACGGCGGGATTGCCGATGCGATCGTCGCCAACGCGCCGGCGACCGAGGATCATTTCTTCCTCGTGCCGAAGGTCGTCGAATGAGCCGTGCTGCCGTGGGCAGGCCCGCGGTTGCGTCTCCGAATTCAATGTGGACGTGCCATGTGCTGGATGTGTGAAGAAGACGCGCTCTACCGGGCGTATCTGGAACGTGCGGAAGCCGCCAAGCCGCGGTCGAACGTCGTCGAAGCCATCGCGACCGACGGCGCGGCGCGGCCCGCGCAGGCTCGCGCGTCCGGAGAACGACCCGCCAAGCCGGACGCCGGCAAATGACCGATCCGACGACACTCACACTTGCGCAGGCGCGTGACGCGCTCAAGCGCAAGGAGCTCTCCGCGCGCGAGCTCACCGAAGCGCATCTGTCCGCGATCGCCACCGCGCGCGCGCTCAACGCCTATGTGCTGGAGACGCCCGAGAAGGCGCGTGAGATGGCTGACCGCGCCGATGCCCGGATCGCGAAGGGCGAGGGCGGACCGCTTGAGGGCGTGCCGCTCGGTGTGAAAGACATGTTCTGCACGCACGGCGTCCGCACCACGGCGGGCTCGCACATCCTCGAATCCTTCGTGCCTCCCTACGAGTCGACCGTCACCGCCAATCTGTGGCGCGACGGCGCGGTGATGCTCGGCAAGCTCAACAACGACGAGTTCGCCATGGGCTCGTCGAACGAGACCTCCTATTTCGGTCCGGTCGTGTCGCCGTGGCGGCGCAAAGGCTCGACGGACAAGCTCGTTCCCGGCGGATCGTCGGGCGGTTCGGCGGCGGCCGTCGCCGCGAACCTCTGCCTCGGGGCCACCGGAACGGATACGGGCGGCTCCATTCGCCAGCCCGCCGCCTTCACCGGCATCGTCGGATTGAAGCCGACCTACGGCCGCTGCTCGCGCTGGGGCATCGTGGCGTTCGCGTCCTCGCTCGACCAGGCCGGACCGTTCGCCCGCAGCGTTCGCGATTGCGCCATCCTGCTGCGCTCGATGGCCGGTCACGATCCGCGCGACACGACCTCGGTCGATCGTCCCGTGCCCGATTACGAGGCGGCGATCGGCCGTTCGGTCAAGGGAATGAAGATCGGCATTCCGAAGGAATACCGTGTCCCCGGAATGTCGGACGAAATCGAGGCGCTGTGGCAGCGCGGGGCGGAGTGGCTGAAGTCGGCGGGCGCCGAGATCGTCGAGGTGTCGCTGCCGCACACCAAGTATGCCCTGCCGGCCTATTATATCGTGGCGCCGGCGGAAGCCTCCTCGAACCTCGCGCGCTACGACGGCGTGCGCTACGGACTGCGCGTGCCGGGCCGCGACATCACCGACATGTACGAGAAGACGCGGGCGGCAGGCTTCGGTCCGGAGGTGCGCCGGCGCGTCATGATCGGCACCTACGTCCTCTCCGCCGGCTACTACGACGCCTATTATCTGCGCGCGCAGAAGGTTCGCACCTTGATCAAGCGGGATTTCGAGGCGTGCTTCGAGACGGGCGTGCACGCCATCCTGACACCGGCGACGCCCTCGTCGGCGTTCGGCATCGGCGAGAAGTCGTCGGGCGATCCGGTCGAGATGTACCTGAACGACGTCTTCACCGTGACGGTCAACATGGCGGGCCTGCCGGGGATCTCGGTTCCGGGCGGGCTCGACGGCGCAGGTCTGCCGCTCGGCCTGCAGCTCATCGGCCGGCCGTTCGACGAGGAGACGCTGTTCGCGCTCGGCCACGTCGTCGAGCAGGCGGCGGGACGGTTCGCGCCCGAGCGCTGGTGGTAATTGTCACGGCCCGGGGCGATGGGCCTCGGAATATCCGGGTGAGCAGAGGATGACGCTCGCCGATCTGAAGAGAAGCCTGGCGCGATCGGCGCCGCCCGACGGGCTTGCGCCCGCCGTCCAGGCGCTGTGGTGGTCGCAGAAGGGTGAATGGGACCGCGCGCACGAAATCGTCATGGAGGTGGCGGGTCCCGAGGCCGCCTGGGTCCACGCCTATCTTCATCGGGTGGAAGGCGACATCACCAACGCCACCTATTGGTATCGGCAGGCGGACAAGCCGGTCGCTGCGGGCTCGCTGCATGCCGAATGGGATACGATCGCGGCCGCGCTGCTCGCAACCGCAGAGGCGGAGTGAGGACAAAGTGTCGATGCGGCGCGTTGTGGCACGCTTGACCCCTCGCGTGCCGCGTCCGATACCCGCCCGAAGCGCCAACCGGATGGATGTTCCGTCATGAACGAACGCGTGCGCACGACAAAATCGAAGCTCCTCAAGGGAGCGACCGGCGACTGGGAAGTCGTGATCGGCATGGAGGTGCACGCACAGGTGACCTCGCGGGCGAAGCTCTTCTCCGGCGCGTCGACGGCGTTCGGAGGCGAGCCCAATTCGCACGTGTCGCTGGTCGATGCCGCCATGCCCGGCATGCTCCCCGTCATCAACGAGGAATGCGTGCGGCAGGCGATCCGCACCGGCCTGGGACTCAAGGCGAAGATCAACCACAAATCGGTTTTCGACCGTAAGAACTACTTCTATCCCGATCTGCCGCAGGGCTACCAGATCAGCCAATACAAGTCGCCGATCGTCGGCGAGGGCGAGGTCATCGTCGACATGCCGGACGGCGAAAGCATCCGGGTCGGCATCGAACGCCTGCATCTCGAGCAGGACGCCGGCAAGTCGCTGCACGATCAGCACGCCTCGATGTCGTTTGTCGACCTCAACCGTTCCGGCGTGGCGCTGATGGAGATCGTGTCGAGGCCGGACCTGCGCTCCTCCGAGGAGGCGAGGGCCTACCTGACCAAGCTGCGCACCATCCTGCGCTATCTCGGGACCTGCGACGGCGACATGGAGAAGGGAAACCTCCGCGCCGACGTCAACGTCTCGGTGCGCCGCCCGGGCGAGCCGCTCGGCACGCGCTGCGAGATCAAGAACGTCAATTCGATCCGCTTCGTCGGACAGGCGATCGAGTATGAAGCGCGCCGCCAGATCGACATCCTGGAGGAGGGTGGCCGCATCGACCAGGAGACGCGCCTGTTCGACGCCGCCAAGGGCGAGACGCGCTCGATGCGCAACAAGGAAGAGGCGCACGACTATCGCTACTTCCCGGATCCGGACCTGCTGCCGCTCGAGTTCTCGGCGGATTACGTGGAGGCGCTCGCCCACGGCCTGCCGGAGCTGCCGGACGAGAAGAAGGCGCGCTTCGTGCGCGATTACGGGCTCTCCGCCTATGACGCCGGCGTTCTGGTCACGGAGCGCGAGACGGCGGATTTCTTCGAAGCGGTCGCCAAGGGCCGCGACGCCAAGGCGGCGGCGAACTGGGTGGTCAATGAACTCTTCGGCCGCCTCAACAAGGAGGGGAAGGACATCGCGTCTTCCCCGCTCTCGGCGGGGCAGCTCGGCGCCATCCTCGACCTGATCGCCGAGAACACGATCTCGGGCAAGATCGCCAAGGACCTGTTCGAGATCGTGTGGGCCGAAGGCGGCGATCCGCGAGCGATCGTCGAACAGCGCGGCATGAAGCAGGTCACCGACCTCGGCGCCATCGAGAAGGTCGTCGACGAGATCATCGCCAAGAACCCCGACAAGGTGGAGCAGGCGAAGGCGAAGCCGACGATGATCGGCTGGTTCGTCGGCCAGGTGATGAAAGCCTCGGGCGGCAAGGCCAATCCGCAGGCCGTGAACGAGCTCCTGCGCAAGAAGCTCGGCATCTGAGCGCGCGACCGCGCGGAGAGGCGCTGGGGCTGTTCTCGCGATGACCTGTGACGCGCCGCGGCGCCCGCGGCCGTCGCGTCCCGACCAGCTTTCCGACGAGAGCCATAGTGGTGTCCGCTTTGCGTCCGCGCGGGCTCGCTGAACCGTCGCTCGACGAGCGGCGAGCGCGGGCGGAATTCCGAATCGCCCGCCCCGGATTCGGCGTCACGAGGCGGATTCGGGCTCCGAAGCGCCCTTCGAGGAGGATTTCCGAAAAAAATTTTTGGGGGCGATTTTTGCCCCGCCGAGACCTGCGCGGGCGTACTGCGGCGTTCGTCCTCGCATGCGCGACGTGCATGCTGACTTTTTGGTGATCAGAAAAACTATGTGAGGAAGGCCGCGTGTGATGCGGGTTTCCGTGCATGCTCCAAGAAGTTCGTGCGAAGATTTTCAGGGGAGCCGCAGTGCTCGTGACGACTTGACAAGAAGATCGCCGACCGGAGCGGAGAGCCGATTGCTCTCCTCCGAGCCGTACACGCTTCGTTAAGCGGAGTCGCTGTTTTTTTCGTCTTGCTGTAGTAATCGGAGTGCAGTGCATGTCGATTCGCGGCTGCACTGTTCCGACATCGCCACTCACTCATTGCTAGGAGGGCAGCATGGCGAAGAAAGCAAAATCGAAGACCAAGTCTGCGGCGAAGAAAACCGCGAAGAAGACGAAGCGTAAGGCGAAGCGGAAGTAACGATCCGCTTCGAAGCTTCGGCTTCGAAACGTCGACGACTCATTCATGAGCCGGTGACATCGAAGAGCGGATCGCCAACGCGGTTGCCAGTAGATGACACCGGTTCAGGTCGAAGACGGAGGGCGTCGGCGAGACCGAGGCTCGAACTTCCCTGGTTCCTTCCCTCTCGAATGATCCAGCGGAATTGGCGTACTGGCGAAAGCCGTACGCCACCTTCGGCGGTCAGTCCGCCGGACGGGTTCGGCTCTCGGCTCTCTCGCCGACGCCCTCTTTTGATTTTCCGGCTCCCTTCCGCTCCACCTCGGACTCGTTCAAATTGGACTCGTTCGAAGACGTCGCGCTTGCGAGCGCACCGCGGAACGGATGGAAGGCGCGCGGCGGGTCGGCGTCGCCGTCCGGCGTATCGTCTCCGGCAGCTTCGGAATCGTGGCGGGGCGCCCCGGATACCAAGCGCCCCGCCGACGATAGCCGAGAAGGATCGAGCGCTTCCGTCGATCGCGACGGCCGCGACTCAACTCTTGAGGCAGGTGCTCAGGAACTTCCGGTAAGCCTCCCGGCCCTTGACGCCGGTCTTCGCCTTTTCATCTTTCCACTTCACCGCACAGTCTTTCATCTTCTGCTGCTGGGCGGTCACCTTCTTCTCCGGCTTGTCCTGGGCGAAGGTCGGCGCCGTCGCCGTCAAGCTGAGGAATGCGACCGCGCAGGCCGCTGCGAGAATTCGATTCATCGTCACTCCTTGTCGCAGAACGAGCGCTGCGGCCGATCCGTGGCTCGCACGTCCCCCCACAGCGGTACAACCATAGGATGAGTGGGTGCGCCGCGTCTACCCGCCTCGCGTTGCAGTTCACAGGAGCGCGCGCGGACGCCGGAGACGCGGACGCCGGAGTGGTGACGATAGAGGGCCGGATTGAGAGAGACGTTGCCGTGGCGTTGGCGGCATCTTAGCTATCCGGCAGTTTCCCGCCCTTCGCGTCTCCTCCGACCTTCACGGAGTTTCCTCATGGCACGTCGCACCACGAGAACGACCTCGAAGCGCAAGTCCGCAAGCCGCAGCACCCGGACGAAATCCGCCGCCCGCGCGAAACCGGCGCGCAAGGGAACCGGGAGGACGGCTTCCAAGGCGGGTGCAAAGCAAGCCGCGCGATCGAAGCAGACGAAGCCGATCGATCTTTACTATTGGCCGACGCCGAACGGCTGGAAGATCTCGATCATGCTCGAGGAATGCAGGCTGCCTTACGTCATGCATCCGGTGAACATCGCCAGGGGCGATCAGTTCAAGCCGGAATTCCTCGCGATCTCGCCCAACAATCGAATGCCCGCGATCGTCGACCCGCAAGGTCCGGGCGGCCGTCCCATCTCGGTGTTCGAATCCGGCGCGATCCTTCTTTATCTCGCCCGCAAGACCGGCAAGCTCTATCCAGCCGACGAGCGCGGACGCGTCGAAGTCGAGCAGTGGCTGATGTGGCAGATGGGCGGCCTCGGCCCGATGGCCGGCCAGGCCCACCATTTCCGCCAATATGCGATCGACGCCTGCCCCTATGCGGTCGAGCGCTACACCAACGAGTGCAACCGGCTCTACGGCGTCATGAACAAGCGGCTCGCCGACCGGGAGTTTCTCGCCGGCCGATATTCGATCGCCGACGTCGCCTGTATCGGCTGGGCGAGCCGCTGGGAACGGCAGGGACAGAACATCGACGACTTCCCGAACCTGAAACGCTGGCTGGAGACGATGATGGAGCGCCCGGCGGTCAAGCGCGGCATGGCGCTCGCCGTGCCGGACGCGGAGAAGGTCGACATGCGCGATCCGAAGGTTCAGAGCGTCCTGTTCAATCAGCGTGCGCGCTGAGCCGAGCCACGGCCCGGGTTCGGGGCCTCACGGGTCCAGACCTCGCCGTCGCACATCGCCAGAAAACAGCCTTCGACCTTGAGGCTCGTCGGGCTCTGCAGCACGAGCGTGCCCGAATAGGTTTTGCCGCGATCGATGCTGTAGACGGAGCCGGTCCATTTGTCCGCGCCGGCGACCTGATGCATGCCGGAGACGACCTGCAGTCCGATGAGGGACCGGCCGCGCAGCTTCGGATCGGCATTGTTGCCGTCGACCTTCGGATGGCCCGTCGCCGGATCGTTCGGATCTTTGAGCCACACGATGGTCCCGCACAGCGCGCCGCCGCAGTCCGTGACCTGCACCCGTGCCTTGCCGCCCTTGGTGAGCCACATGCCGGTCGGGTCGCCGGCGAGGGCGGTTGCCAGGGGCAGGGCGCAGAAGACAGCCGCGAAAACACCGGTACGAAAATCGAAGGGCATCGAATGTCCTTTCGTTGAGGGCGCGAACCCGAGGTTACGGCACCGACGATCTCACGGAAACCGCGACCTGCGGCCGCGTGTTGTCGCTCGGCCGGCCGAACATTCGGCATCAGCCTTCAGAGATGGTTGCCGGTTTCCGAACCGCGACAGTTAGCGATTCGTCATTTTTCGGCAAAACGCCCCAGGAATGAGGCGGTTGTGTGCCTAACGCAGGGTTACGCCCGGCACGGAATGAGCGCGCATTCACACATCGTTCATCGAGATGCTTAAACCACCATTCAAATTTTCTGCTGATCATCGGCGTGCTCGATCGTGAAACGACGAGCGAGGAGCGCGATGCCGGAACGGCACGCGCGGGGATACAGGCCGAATGGGGAGGCCGACATGGCTCGTTACGAAGTTCAGGAGATCGACGGCGCGACGCTCGGAGAAGCGAACGCCGGCGAGGACGTTTTCTTTCAGCTCGGCATGATGTACTCGACCGGCAGCTCGGTGCCGACCGATTACGTCACCGCCCACAAGTGGTTCAACATCGCGGCGATGCGCGGCCACAAGGAAGCGATCCGGCTGCGCCGCGAGGTGGCCGAGCAGATGTCCGAAAGCGAGATCGCGGCCGCGCAGCGCGCCGCACGCGACTGGCTCAAGCACTGAGGCCGCGGGCGCGGCCCGAAGCTTTGCCCGCCCGCGTGGTCCGGTCGGTGGCGGAAGGCAACGGTTTGCTAAACCGTCATACGGTCTCGAGCCGTCCGGCCCCAGCGTGGCGCGGCCTATCACCGCGCCCCCGCTCACGCCCGTGACGCCGCCCGACCTCAGTTGCTTCCGGGGCTTCTCATAGCGCGCTTGGGGACGGCAACGTCAGCGGCGCCTGTGATCCACTTGTTTTCACGGCGGGCCTTGGCGACGTTCCTGCCGAAGATATATCGCAAGTCGTCGCCGAAGGTCTTGCCGCCAACGTCGAGGGTTCACAGGGTCTTCATTTGCCCCTTGGGATCGCGCACACGCTTCTTGGCAACCGGAGCGCTGCTCCGGCTACCCGCTTTCCGCTTTGACCTGAGGTTTGCAACGACGACCTTGGCCATGACCCGTCCAGGGCCTTCTCGGGGTATATAATCACCGCACCGAGCGCATTAAAGTACGGACTCTGGCGGAGACGGAGGGATTCGAACCCTCGATACGGCTTTAGACCGTATAACGGTTTAGCAAACCGCCGCCTTCAGCCACTCGGCCACGTCTCCGCTGCCGCCCATATGCCCGAGGCCCGAAGGCTTGGCAAGAACGGCGCCCGCACCCTCAGTCCCCACACGCCACAAGCGGGATCTGAGCCGCCGTTTTTCCTGCTCGTCGCGGGGTCGAACGGCTCCGGAAAGACCAGCGCCTAGCAAAACACCGACCTTGAGGCGTTTGGACGCTCGGTGGTCCTCGACAGGAACGCGCTCCCGGCCGTCGTCGAGGCGCTCAATAAGATCAAATCGGATTAACGGCCGTCGCTGTCATCAGCGCCGCTGAAAGACGATCTTGGCCGCGAACGGAGGACCGGTCGGAAGCGGAGGTCCACATCACGGCAGGCGCATCAGCGGCTCGCCGATCCGGATGGTGGCGCCCTCCGCCACGTTGCCGCACAGCGTGAAGCCTTCCGGCGCGAACATGATGATGGTCGAGCCGTGCTCGAACCAGCCCATCTCCTCGCCCTTGCGCAGCACGGCGTCGCACATCATGACGGCGGGGCCGCCATAGCGGAGGTGGAGCAGGACGTCGAGAAAGTGCAGGCGGATGCTGGCGACTAGGATCGCCGCAACCGGCACCAGGGTGACGGTGTGACCGTCGGTCAAGAGCGTCGTTTTCAGGATTGCCCGTTCGTTCTTGCAGAAGAGCTTTTCGATCCGCTTGAGCGCGATCGGATTGACGTTCCAGGTGTCCCCGGAAACGTAGGTCACGCGCTCGACGCGGCAGTCGTGCGGCGCGTGAAAGCGATGATACATCGCCGAGGTCAACCGCAGCGTGACGAAACGACCGTTGCGGTAGGTCTCTCGAAGCTCGGCATCGCCCAGGAGATCATCGAGCGAATAGGGAAATCCCTTGATCTGGTAGAGCTCGGTGCCAGCGATCGCTCCGCAGGCCCCGACGATCGCGTCGCAGGGGCTCGTCAGCACGTTCGGGTCCTGGTCGACCGGGCGTGTCCCATCCTTGAGCTCGCGGATGAAGCATTCGTGCATGCTGCGGAAACGGGTGTGCTTGGCTTCGCCGAGATCGAGGCCCGAGAACAGCCGCCACACGGCGATCGACAGGTCGCGAACGAGCGGCTGCTCGATCTTGCTGAACCATCCGATGAAACGCGTCGCCAGCCGTCTTGGAATCCGGTTGCTCAGCAGGAAATTGATGTCCTCCTGCAGGAGCAGGCGCAGCATCTGATTTCGCAGTGTCATGCAGCCGTAAGGTTCCCGTCATAGTTCTTGATTCGATGGACAAAGACGCAGCACTGGCATTCCTCGGCATCGGCGCGGCGGCCGTCGGCACGTCGCTTCTGACGCTCAAGCGCCGACTGGAACTCTCTCGGGCAAAGCATTTTTCCCTTGCCGGACATGCGCGCCTGTCCCGGCGCGTCGCGGCGCTGCTGCCGTTCTACGAATACGACGAACGCGGGTTCTTTGCTTCGGACGGAGCGCCGGCGGAGATCGTGCAGCGCCGGCGTGACGGCTTCATGCGGCTGTCGGAGCTGTACGACGCACGATTTGCGCAGACAGTTCGACGGACGGCCGAGGTGTCCGACGGCATCTCTGACCTGCAGTTCACCGAGCGCTATCGCGTTCCGTTCCAAGACAGCCGTTTCGTGCGCCAGCACCTGCGCGTCGGTGCGTTCCTGCGCTCTTCCGAGGGCGTGACGGTCATGGATCTCGACGGCAACCGCTTCTACGACCTGACCGGCTCCTACGGCGTGAATCTTCTCGGCAATGACGCCTACAAGGAGATGATGCAGCGCGGCCTCGACCGTGTCCGCGACCTCGGCCCGGTGCTCGGGTCCTATCATCCGGTGATCGCCGACAATGTCCGCCGGCTGAAGGACATCTCCGGCCTGGACGAGGTGTCCTTTCACATGTCGGGCACCGAGGCCGTCATGCAGGCGGTGCGGCTCGCCCGCTATCACACCCGGCGCTCCCACCTGGTGCGTTTCTGCGGCGCCTATCACGGCTGGTGGGGCGACGTGCAGCCGGGCGCCGGCAACCCGGTTCCGGCGCGGGAAACCTACACCTTGAAAGACATGTCCGAGGATTCGCTGCGCGTGCTTCGCCGCCGCCGCAATATCGCCTGCGTGCTGGTCAATCCGCTGCAGGCGCTCCACCCGAACCAGTCGGCCCCGGCCGACAGTTCGCTGGTGGACGGCGCGCGCCAGGCGCAGTTCGACCGGGCGCGCTACGGCGAATGGCTGAAGAAACTGAGGGCGGTCTGCACCGAACGCGGCATCGTGCTCATCTTCGACGAGGTGTTCGTCGGCTTTCGCCTCGCGCTCGGCGGAGCGCAGGAGTATTTCGGTGTCCGTGCGGACCTCGTGACCTACGGCAAGACGGTGGGCGGGGGATTTCCGATCGGCGTGCTCTGCGGCCGCCGCGATCTGATGAAACGCTTCCGCGAGGACCGGCCGGCGGACATCTGCTTTGCCCGGGGCACGTTCAACTCGCATCCCGCCGTCATGGGGGCGATGGATGAATTCCTTCGCTACATCCTCGGGCCGCAAGGCCGTGCGCTCTACCACGACCTCGACGCCGTCTGGAACGGCAGGGCGGCGGGCCTCAACGAGCGCCTGTGCGCCGAGGCGCTGCCGGTGCGGGTGAGCAATCTCTCCTCGATCTGGACGGTCTTCTACACGCGGCCGTGCCGCTATAACTGGATGTTCCAATACTACCTGCGCGCCGAAGGGCTGATGCTGAGCTGGATCGGAACCGGCCGCTTGATCTTCAGCCTGAACTACACCGAAGCCGATTTCGACGCGGTGATGGAGCGTTTCGTCGCCGCCGCGATCGCCATGGAGCGCGACGGCTGGTTCTGGTGCGATCCATCGGCGAGCAACAAGACGATCAGGCGGCGCATCCTCAAGGAGATGATAGGGCATCGGTTGTCGCGGCTGGGCGGCGGCCGGCTATCCGGTTGACCGGTGATCAGGCTCCCCGCGGCGCTTCTTCGGGGTCGGCGCCTTCTTCCCATTCCTCGTCCGTGTGCGGATCGATCAACTGCCCGCGCAGCAGATAATATGGGGCGCGGTAATAGAGCTTTATGTCGTTGAACGGGTCGGTGAGGATCTTGGCCGCCCAGACAAGGCCGGTCTGAACATCTTTTATGATGCAGAGCTGGATGACGCGGAACAGAAGGCCGCCGGCGCCGATCACCAGCCAGATCTGTGCGACGTGGCGGATGAACTCGGCCGGCCCCGTGTGCGGCGTGAAGATGCCGAAATAGGTCGGGTCGAAATACAGCGGGATCGGCGACAGCGCCCAGATCGACATCAACACCACCTTGCGGCGCAGGTTGTAGCCGACCTTGATCTCTTCCTTGTATTCGTGCGTGGCGTGGTTGTAGCTGTCGTAGTCCTTGGGCTCGAAGAAGAAATGCCCCGCTTGACGGGTGGTCATCGCCACGAGCCAGCCGACCAGGGCCGACACGGCGGGATCCTTGAATATCATCGCATAAGCGAACAGGAAGCTGATCGCACTGACCAGATGGAGCGATTGATTGATCCGGCTGTGGTGGTAGTAGCGGTGGTCGTCCCAGCGTTGCATTCTGAGAGCTTCAAGAAAATCGTGCATGACGTCTCCTCGTGCGAACATTCGTTTCCGGCTATAGCGATTCGATGAATGCGTCGTGACAGCCGGCGTAGATCTCCGGCAGTTGCGAAGCAGTGGAATTCAGCCAGCCGTGCCGGCGGAGATCCGGTTCTGTGCGACGGCCGCCATGCCGCCGCGCTTGGCAAAGCGGATCAGCGAGAAGTGCCCGAACGGCGGCACGGCGCGGCGCTCGACCAGTTCGACGCCGTCGGTCCGCGCGGCCCATTGCGCATAGCGCTGGAACGCGAATTCCGTGCGCCAGCCAAGCTTGCGCGCTGCCGGCGCAAACCATTTCTCAAGTGCGCGCCGCAGCCCGGCCTCGGCGCCGACGCGGCTGAGCAGGATGATTTCTCCGCCGGGCTTGAGCACGCGCGCGAATTCATCGAGCGTCGCTTCGGGGTTCGGCACCGTGGTGATCACGTATTGTGCAACGACGACGTCGAACGATTCAGCCGGGAAATCCAGGTGCTCGGCATCCATCACCGCGAGACCTTCGACGTGATGCAGCCCGAGCTCGGCCACGCGTTCGCGCGCCTTCTCCAGCATCGGCTCCGAAATGTCGACGCCGAACAGCGTGTTCCTGTCGGAATACTCGGGCAGCGCAATGCCCGTGCCGACGCCGACCTCGAGGATACGCCCGCCAATCCGCTCGGCCGCCGCGATGGCCGCTGCCCGGCCGCGCTCGAACACGGCGCCGAACACGACGTCATAGATCGGCGCCCATTTGGCGTAGGCCTTGACGATGGTTTCCTTGTCCAGGTCGCTCGGCGTCAGCTTCCTCATGGAGTGGTTTCCTTCATCGAGTTGAACGACAAGTGGGGCCCGGCCGTCCGTGCCTGGCGGCCGATGCGCAGGTCGCGCAAATGTCCGATGAACTGGCGTGCGCTGTTTTCCCACGAGTGTTGCA
>CAYVBN010000185.1:0-7735 GCA_964449645.1 uncultured Hyphomicrobiales bacterium | reverse complement strand
CGGCGAGCTTCGTCGCCGCGGTCCGATTTCCGGTGTGGAAGCAGACTCAGGCGGGAGTGGCCTTTCACGAGGTGAGCGCGCGCGCCAGCGACTTCGCGCTGGCCGCGGCGGCGGCCCAGGTCGCGCTCGATGCCGACGGACGGTGCGCGGCCTGCGCGATCGGCGTCGGCGGTGCGACGCCCTTTCCGACGCGCCTCGACGGAGCAGCACAAGCCCTGCTCGGCACGCCGATGACGGACGATGCGATCCGCGAGACGATTCACGCCGCGATGGCCGGGCTCGAAATCATGACCGATCCGCACGCCTCGCCCGATTATCGGAGGCGCGCGGCGCTGGCCCTGGCGGTCCGCGCCTTGACCGACGCGAGAGATGCCGCGCGACGAGGCGGAGCAAAAGCCACATGAAGGTCGAATTGAACGTCAACGGGGCGCCCCGCGTCGCCGAGGTCGAGCCGCGCACAAGCCTGCTCGACTGCCTGCGCGACCAGCTCGGTCTCACCGGGGCGCATGCGGGCTGCGAGCACGGCATCTGCGGCGCCTGCACGGTCCTGCTCGACGGCGAGCCGGTGCGCTCCTGCCTGATGTTCGCCGTGCAGGCGGACGGCTATGCGATCACCACGGTCGAGGGGCTTGCGCCGGCTCCGGGCGAGCTCAGCATCCTGCAGGACGCGTTCTGCGAGACCCACGGCATGCAGTGCGGCTACTGCACGCCCGCCATGCTGCTGGTGGCGCATGCGCTGCTCCGCCGCAAGTCCGATCCGACCCGCGACGACATCGTTGAGGCGATTTCCGGCAACATCTGTCGCTGCACCGGCTACGGACAGATCATCGAGGCGATCGAACTCGCCGCACGCCGTTTGGCGGGCTCGAACGTGCCGGTGGCGGAGCCCTCGCGATGAACGTCCCGTCGAAATTCAAGTATGCGTCGACCGGCCGCCGCGTACGCGAGGACCGGCGCTTCGTCGTCGGCCGCGGCAATTACGTGGCGGATATCAAACGCGAGGGAACGCTGCATGTCGCGCTCGTCCCCTCGCCGCACCCGGCCGCGCGGATCGTGTCGATCGACGGATCGGCAGCGCTGGCACTCAAGGGCGTTCACTACGTGCTCACCGGCGCGGAACTCGCGGCGGCGAGCGAGCCGCTGATGAACGGCCTCGACACCCCGAACGTCCGCCGCTTTCCGCTCGCCGTCGGCCAGACGCGCTACACCGGAGAATGGGTCGCGGCAGTGGCGGCGGAAACGCGTGCGCTCGCCGAAGATGCCGCCGAACTCGTCGACGTCGCATATGAGCCGCTTCCATTCGTGCTCGATGCGGAGACGGCGCTTCGCCCGGAAAGCCCGAACGTGCATCCGGAGCACGGCTCGAACGTGCTGCTCGACAAGACGTTCGTCTGGGGCGAGGTCGAGCAGGATTTCGCCCGAAGCCCGCGCCAGCTTTCTTTCCGCGTCAAATGGGGCCGCAACTCGACCGTGCCGGTCGAGACCTTCGGCGTGCTCGCCGAATGGGATCCGTGGCTCGGCATCCTCGACGTCTGGGCGTCGATCCAGATGCCCAAATATGCCGACCAGATCGCGCGTGCCCTTCGGCTGCCGGCCAATGCGGTGCGGGTGCACTACGATGTCGACGTCGGCGGCAGCTATGGGGTGAAGCGCGGCATCAAGCACACGGTCTTGGTCGGCCATCTTTCGCGGCGCCTGGGACGTCCGGTGCGCCTGATCGAAGACCGGCTCGAAAACATGCGCTCCGGCGACGCGCATGGGCCCGAGCGGTTGTTCGACGTATCGGTCGCCTATGACGACCAGGGCATCGTCCGCTCGATGAAGATGCGCGCGCTCGACAATGTCGGCGCTTATGCGGGGCGCGCGCCCTTTCAGCTCGGCAAGCCGATCGGCGCCATCGTCGGGCCGTATCGTATCCAGAGCGTCAAATATCACGCGCTCTCCGTCACGACCAACAAGGCCGTGCAGGAAGCCGTGCGCGGGTTCGGGCAATCGCCGACCAACTACGCGATCGAGACCGCGATCGACCGCGTGGCGAATGATCTCGGGCTCGACCGCATCGAGGTGCGGCGGCGGAATTTCATCCGCCACGAAGAGTTTCCCTATCTGATCCCGAGCGGCACGCGCTACGACAGCGGCGACTACCACGCAGTGGTCGACAAGGTGATGGCGCACGTCGACTGGCCGGCGCTGGTGCAGGAGCGCGATCGCCTGCGTCAGAGCGGCCTGTTGGCCGGCATCGGAATCTCCGCCTGTCTCGAACCGAGCGGCGGAAACTCCGCGTTCGAACCCCTCCTCAACGAGAAGAACACCACGACCACGTGGATGGAGTCCTGCCGCATCAACGTCGACGGGCTCGGAAATATCACCGTCACCATCCACACGACCTCCTCCGGGCAGGGCCACGAGACGCTCGCGGCGACCGTCGTCGGCGAAGTGCTCGACATCGATCCCGACCGTATCCGTGTCGTGCGTCCGGATTCGCTCGCGAGCCTGCCGAGCAATTCCCCGGTGGGAAGCCGGATGGCGATCATGCTCGGCGGCGCCGCGTTCAATGCCGCGCAGAAGCTCAAGCAGAAATTGCTGAAGATCGCCGCCCATCAGTTCGGCGTGGGTGAGGATCAGCTCGACTATGCGGCCGGCAACGTGACCGACCGCAATTCAGGCCGGCGGCTCGAGTGGATGGACCTCGTCACCATCGGGCACCGCAACTATCACCTGCTCCCGTCCGGCCTCGAGCCGGGCCTCGAAGCGACTTACATCTACCAGGTGCCGACCGGCGGCACGCTGCCCAAGGATGGCCGGGTGCAGATGTATCCGTGCCACTCCTTCGAGTTCCACGTCGTGTTGGCGGCAATCCATCCGCAGCTCGGCAAGCCCGAGCTGCGCCGCTACGTCATCGGGCACGACTGCGGAACCGTCATCAATCCCCACATCGTCAAAGGCATGACGCTCGGCGGCATCGCCCACGGCATCGGCGCGGCCCTGCTCGAAGAGTTCGCCTATGACGAGCAGGGGCAGATGATCAGCCAGACCTTCATGGATTACGTGCTCCCGTCCTCGCACGAGGTGCCGCGCGTCGAGATCGTGCACCATTGCACGCCCTCCCCGTTTACGGTTTTGGGTCAGAAGGGATCCGGCGAATCGGGCTATCTCGGATCGCCCGCCGCCATTTCGAGCGCGATCAACGATGCGGTGCGCCCGCTCGGCATCTCCTTCACCAAGCTTCCGATCCGGATTTCCGATATCAGCGACGCGGTCGCCGCCGCGCAGACGAAAAAGTGAGACTCCATGATCATCGATTGCCATGCCCATTTCGTTCCCCCAGCCCTGCTCGACGCCATCCGGCGTGACGCGGCTTCGTTTCCGTCGCTGCGCCTGATCGAGGACGGCGGCAGCGTCGGCTTCGCCTTCGCCGGCTCGAAGCCGACCCGGCCGGTATCGAAGCCGCTGTCAGACATCGCGGCGCGTCTCAAATGGATGGACTCTCAGGGCATCGACCGCCAGGTGGTCGGCGGCTGGCTCGACATGTTCGGCAACGACCTGCCGGCCGAGGAGGGCGTGCGCTGGGCGCGGCTCGCCAACCGGCACATGGCCGAACTCGTTGGCGCGGAGCCGCGCCTGATACCGCTCGCAACCCTACCGCTGCAGGACGGAAAGGCCGCGGCCGATGTGCTGCGCGAAGCGCATTCGCTCGGCTTTCCGGGCGCCATGATCGGGACGCAGCCCAAAGGAGTCGGCGGCGTGCTCGATGATCCCTCGCTCGACCCGTTCTGGCGCGCGGCCGACGAGCTCGGCTCGGTCCTGTTCATCCACCCGGTGTTCGAGAGCGGCGACGACCGCGTGCACGATTATGGGATGGCGAATGCGGTCGGCCGCATCACCGACACGCTGATCGCGATGAGCCGGATCATCTATTCCGGGCATATCCTGCGGTATCGCAACGTCAAGATCGTCGCCGGGATCGGGGGCGCCGCCCTGCCCTACGTGATCGGCCGCCTGCGCCGCAATTACGCGATCGACCGCAACAAGTTGGCGGACCCGGACGCCAGCCTCGCGGCCCTGTACTATGATACGGTCGTGCACGACGTGAAGGTGCTGCGTTTCCTGATCGACCAGGTCGGCGCGGAGCGGATCATGATGGGCTCGGACATGCCGTTCCCGATCGGAGACCTGACGCCGCAGAAAATCGTGGCCGAGGCGGGATGCTCGGCCGCCGAGGCTGCTTCGATCAACGGTGGACTTGCACAGAAGCTGTTCGCGAAGTGAGCCGCAGGGCGGGCGAACGGACCGAGGGAGCGGAACGATCTGATGACGACAAGCAAGGACATGCGCGCCGACCAGATCGCGAGCGCTCCGGACCGGAGCTACCGCGACCTGCACGATCATCTGCAAGCGCTGAAAGAGGAAGGGCTGCTGCTGACGGTCGATCGCCAGATCGACAAGGATTCGGAGCTGCACCCCCTGGTGCGCTGGCAGTTCGTCGGCGGCCTCGATGAAGCCGACCGCAAGGCCTTCCTCTTCACCAACATCGTCGACGGCCGCGGACGCAAATTCGACATGCCGGTCGTTGTCGGGGCGATCGCCGCCAACCGGCGCATCTACAGCATCGGCATGGGCGCACCGGTTTCCGAGATCCAGGCGAAATGGGACCGCGCGATCGCCAACCCGATTGCGCCGCGCATCGTGCAGCAGGCGCCCTGCCACGAGGTCGTCATTACCGGAGACGCATTGCGCGGCGAAGGCCACGGGCTCGATCGCTTGCCGATCCCGGTCTCGACGCCGGGCTTCGACAGCGCGCCGACGCTGACCGCGACCAACGTCATCACGCGCGATCCCGAAACCGGCGTGCAGAACATGGGCACGTATCGAGCGGCGCTGAAGGCGCCCGACCGGCTCGTCGTGCGGATGGCGACGCGCGTCGGCGGCGCCGGCGGCTATCAGCATTATCTCGCGCACCAGCGGCGCGGCGACAAAACGATGCCGTGCGCGATCGTGCTCGGGTGCCCGCCCTACGTGGCGTTCATGGGCCCGCAGAAGCTGCCGATCGACGTCGACGAGTTCACCATCGCGGGCGGCCTCGCGGGCGCGCCCATCAACGTGGTGCGCGGGCGCACGGTCGACCTGCTGGTGCCGGCCGAATCCGAGATCGTCATCGAGGGCGAGATCGATACGGAGTACGTCGAGCCGGAGGCGCCGTTCGGCGAGTCTCACGGCCACGTCGCGCTCGAAGAGTTCAACATGCCGATGCGCGTCACCGCGATCACGCATCGGCGCAATCCGATCATCCCCTCCTACATCAGCCAGGTGGCGCCGAGCGAATCGAGCGTCATCAAGCGGGTCGCCTACGAGCCGCTGTTCCTCGCGCATCTACGCGACACGCTCGGCATCAAAGGCGTGAAACGCGTCGCCCTGCACGAGCCGCTGACGGGCCTCCTGCGCGTCACCGTCGTGGTGGTCGACCGCGCGCTGCCGCGCACTGAGGTCTGGCGCGCGCTCTACGGCGCCGCCTTCTTCAAAGGCGACTGCAGCAAGATCACCATTGCGGTCAACGAAGACATCGATCCCGACAACGCGGATGCGCTCTATTGGGCGATGGCCTACCGGATGAACCCGGTCGAGGACGTGAAAACGTTGGCGCATCGCGGTATGGGCCACGGGCCCAAGCGCGAGAGCAGCCATGACGAGGATTCGACGCTCCTCATGGACGCGACCATGAAGTCCGACATGCCTCCGCTCGCCCTGCCGAAGAAGGACTACATGGAACGCGCAAAAGCGATCTGGAACGAGCTCGGCCTGCCGCACCTGCGCCCCCAGGCGCCCTGGTTCGGTTATTCGCTCGGCGACTGGCTGCCCGAATGGGACGCCGCGGCCGAGCGCGCCGCCAGGGGCCTCTATCTGGAAAACGGCCGGATCAGCGAAGGCCAGCGCCGCAAGGGCCTCAAACCGGAGACGAAGTTCCGTCCCGGCCAGAGCTGAGCGACACCACGCCTCGCGGCGCCCATGAGGGCCAGGGGCTACAATCCAAGTACCTGAGAAAATTCATCAATGCGTTTGGGAGGACGTCATGATCCAAGCGAAACTTTGCCGGCTTGCGCTCCTCGCCGGCCTGCTGGGCTCGCTCAGCGCTACGCCCGCAGCCGCGCTCGACAAAATCTCGATCGTGATCTTCGGCCCGCCCTCGCTCGGCGCCTTCCTGCCGCCGGTGATCAAGAATCAGAAATTCGACGAGAAGAACGGTCTCGACATCGACTTCCAGCAGCGGCCACCCGACGCCTACACGGCCCAGTTCAACTCGGGTGAATTCCAGGTCGGCGGCAGCGCGGCGGTGCTCACCGTCGGCCAGGCCGACGTGCGCGGCGTGAAGGTCGCCTACCTCTTCAACCTGTTCGACTACTGGGGCACGGTCGTCACCGCGCGTCCCGAGATCAAGACCGTGAAGGACCTGGAGGGCAAGGACCTCGCCGCGGCGCGTGGAACGACCAACTTCCTCATGTTCGACTGGTTCGCGCGCCAGCAGGGCCTGGACCTGTCGAAGGTATCGGTGCTGAACACCGCAACCCCCGGCCTCGTCGGCTACGCCATCGCCGATCGCGCCTCGGCGGTGCAGTTGTGGGAGCCCGCCTATACGGTGCTCCTGTCCAAGAAGCCCGGCCTGCACACGCTCGATCTCGAAGTCGAAAAGCGCTGGAAACCGTTCGCCGGCAGCTCGAACATTCCCTATCTGGGCGTGGCCGCCCATATCTCATGGATCGAACAGCACCGCGACCTCGTGCCGAAGCTGTTCGCGGCCTACAAGGCGGCCGCCGATTGGATCGTGGCTCATCCGGACGAGGCTGCGAAGCTCATCTCGCCCAAAGGCACGGCGGAAGACCAGGGCGCGATCGCGGCGCTCATCAAGGCGAACGACCGGCTCGGGTTGAACATGCGGTGGGCATCCGACCTGCGCAAGGAAATGGAAGCCGTCTACGCAGCCGGCAAATCGATCGGCTTCCTCTCGGCGACTCCGGCGCCGACTACCATTTATCAACCCAAGTAACCTCAACCCAATAATCCCAGAGGTTTTCCGGGGATGACGGACGTGCGGACGTCGGGAGCACTCGCCCGAGGCGCCAAGCGCTCCATCGAGACGCTGGCGCCCTTCATCCTGCTTGCCGTGGCGTGGCAGGCGGCATCGTACGGATTTCCCCGTTATCTCTTTCCATCTCTGATCGACGTCTTCTGGCGCGTCATCGACATTCTCATCACCTGGGCGCAATTCTCGGAGGTGCTGGCGACGGTCGGCCGCATTCTCGCCGGCCTTGTCGGTGCCTTCCTGATCGGCTCGGCGCTTGCCGTGCTGATGTCGCGCTCACGTGCGGTCGACGCGTTCCTCTCGCCGATCCTCAACTTCTTCCAGGGCATCCCGGCGCTGTCGTGGGTCGTCTTTGCCATCATTTGGTTTCACGGCATCGAGTTGCGCATCCTCTTCATCATGATCGTGACGGCGCTACCGGCCTTCGCGTTCCAGGTCCTCGGCGCACTGCGCGCCGTCTCGAAGGACCTGTTCGAGATGGTGCTCTCGTTCCGCCCCACGCGCGGCCGCATGTTCCGGGTGATGATCCTGCCGTCGATCCTTCCCGACATCCTCACCGCCTGGAAAGTCAATCTCGGCAACGCCTCGCGCGTGGTGGTCGTGGCCGAACTCGTCGGCGCGACCGGAGGCGTCGGCTACGAGCTCCTGCAGCAGCAGATT
>CAYVBN010000184.1:0-5965 GCA_964449645.1 uncultured Hyphomicrobiales bacterium | reverse complement strand
GCCGAGGCGGCCCTGATCGCCGCGTCGCATTTCATGAAGGATCCGAAGAACGCCGATAAGGTCGCCGACATCGCCGCCCAGATCACCGGCCGCGACAAGAAGATCGCGAAGGGCGCGCTCGAGCGCTTCCTGGAGATCGGGTTCTGGCCGGTCGACGACGACGGCATGGCGCAGAACAAGATCGACGCCGTGGTCGCGACGCAGAAGAAGATCGGCAACATCAAGGAAGGCAAAACGCCGCCGACCTACCAGCAGCTCGTCGATGGCAGCGTCTGGAAGGACGCCGACGCCATGTATAAGAAGCAGCACTGAACAGCAGCACTGGAGCGCGTTCCGATCTACTGAATTGGAACGCGCTCCAGAATTTCGCAGTTGGTCGCATTTTCTGCGGCGAACCGGTTCCCACTTCGCCGGAAGATGCTCCAAGGAGAGGGGTTCGTGCGGCGCGAAGACCTGGCGCGATATGCGCCGTTCGTTATCAGCATCGCGATCGGTGTGGCGGCCTGGGAGATTGTGGGCCGTCACACCAGCGCCGCCTTCATGGCTCCGTTCTCCGAGACGGTGGTGCGGCTGTGGGACCTGACGCGCTCGGGCGTGCTGGTCCAGCAGACGCTGAGCTCGGCCACGCTGTTCGTCACCGGCCTGTTCTTCGCGGTGGTCGTCGGGGTTCCGCTCGGGCTCCTGATGGCACGCGTGCGCGTGCTGCGCGAAGCGCTCGATATCTATGTGATGATCCTCTACGCCACCCCGATGGTGGCGCTCATCCCGTTCATTCTGTCGCTGATGGGATTTGGCTTCGTTCCGAAAGCGCTGGTGGTGTTTCTCTTCGCCGTGTTCCCGATCCTCTACAACACGATCGAGGGCGCGCGCAGCATCAAGCCGGAGCTGATCGAAGTGGCGCGCTCCTACCGGTCGCGCGAGTGGGCGCTGTGGCGCGAGGTGATGCTGCCCTACACGCTTCCCTTCGTGATGACCGGCTTCCGGCAGGCGATCGGCCGCGCGCTGGTCGGCATGGTCGCGGCCGAATTCTTCCTGAGCGCCACCGGTCTCGGCCAGATCATCATGACGTCGACGCAGAATTTCGACACAGCGGCGGTGTTCGCCGCGATCCTCGTCATCGTGGCGGCGGGACTCGGGCTGATGCGGCTCGGCCAGGCGCTCGAGCGCCGGTTCACGCCGTGGCGGAACTGAACCGATGACGACCGTCACGCTCCCCCGCGCGCCGGCCCGCCGTCTGCGCCTGCCGGCCGGCGCAACGGTCCCGCGGCTGATCGCCGGCACGGTGATCCTGATCCTGTGGGAAGTCGTGGTGCGCGCCTTCGCGCCGGCCTACGTGGCAACCCCCACCGGCATTGTCGCCGCCATCCCGAAGGTCATCTCCAGCGCGGCCTTCCTGCACGCGACCGGCGTCACCCTGCTGTCCGTCGCCGAAGGACTCGCCATCGCGGTCGTGCTCGGAACGGTGATCGGCCTGCTGATGGGCCGCAGCCAGATCGGCGACCGCATGCTGCGGCACTACGTCAACGCATTCTACGCCATGCCGATGATCGTGGTGCTGCCGCTGTTCTCGCTGTGGTTCGGCTATACGGGAGCGGCACGGCTTGCCACCATCGTGTTCGCGGCGATCTTCTCGGTCATCGTCAGCGTGTCGGACGGCGCCCGCGCGGTGCCGCGCGAATTCCTCGAAGTGGGCCGCTCCTTCCGCTCCAGCCGGCTGCGTATGCTGTTCGAGATCGTGATGCCGGCCTCGATGCCCTATTTCCTGGCGAGCCTGCGGCTCGCGGGCGGCCGCGCGCTCATCGGCGCGGTGGTGGCGGAATTCTTCACGGCGATCGAAGGGCTCGGCTACTTCATTCTCTACAATTCCCGCACGTTCCATCACAACGAGGCGTTCGTGGCGGTGATTTTCCTCGCCGCGTTCGGCGTGGGATTCGATCTTCTGGTCAACTGGAGCACGCGGCACCTGATGCCGTGGTATCGACGCGACGAGAAATCCGACTAACGGATTCGCGAGGGAGGACACCGTGATCGCTTTATGGAGAGGGTTGCTCGCCGGCGCCGCGCTGGCGCTTCTCACCGTGACGGCGCCGATCGGCGCGCCGCCGGCGCAAGCTCAGAGCAAGCCGTTCGTATTCGGACTGCCGGGCATTCCGCCGGTGTTTCTCGCCGTCCAGCTCTACACCGCGCAGGACGCCGGCTTCTTTAAGAAATACGGCGTCGACGTCCAGCTCCGGCCGTTCGACACCGGGGTTGCGGCCGCGCGCGCGGCGGCCGCCGGCGAGATCGATATGACCGACTCGCCGACGCCCGTCATCATCAATCTGGTGTCGAACGGCAATGTCCCGCTCGTCGCCGTGTACGGGATGGAAAATCCCGACTGGCTGATCGGCTCGACCGATCCGGAGGTGAAGACCTGCAAGGACCTGCCCGGCCATCCGATCGGCGTCGACACGCCGGGCGGCGCGCGCTCGGTCGCGCTGCGGCAGATGACGGCGAACTGCGGCTTTGCGTTCGACAAGCTGCAGCAGGTGTCGCTCGGCTCCAACACGGCCGCCGCCATGATCGCCGGCCAGATTTCGGTCGGCGTGCTGCATCTCGACGACGTTGCGGCGATCGAGGAAAAGGCGAAGAAGAAGCTCACGAGCGTCATCACCATCAAGCAGGCGAAGCCGGTCAGCCACTACAATCTGATCGCCGGGCGCGCCGACAAGATCGCCGCCGACCGCGACCGCTACGTGCGGGTCGTTGCCGCCCTCGTCGCCGCCGCCGATTACATGCGCGATCCGAAGAACGCCGACCGGGTGGCGCAGATCGGCACCGTCACCGGCCACACGCCGGCCGAGGTGAAGGCGGCGCTCAAGGAGTATCTCGCCATCGAGTTCTGGCCGAATGGGACCGACGGCCTCGATCCCAAGAAGGTGCAGGCGGAGATCGACACGCAGGCACGCGTCGGCGGCATCCAGCCGGGCAAGACGCCGGTCGCCTACGACAAGCTGACCGACCGCAGCATCTGGAAGGATGCGATGGCGCTCATCCGCCAGGAGAAATGACGCGATGGCGACGGCTGCAGGAAGCGACGCGCGCGTCAAGTCGGCGATCTCCCACTGGGCGCCGCGCTTCGTGGCGAACGGCGTCTCGCTCACCGACTTCGAGGAGGTGACGGGCTCGCTCGCCTCGTGGGACGACTGGTGCCGAGCGTGGTCGGCGCGCGCGGCGGTGCACGAGGCGCTGGGACGTGAGGCGCTCGCCGCCCAAAAGCACGTGAGCGCGGCCGAGCATCTCAGCCGCGCCGCCGTCACGTATCACTTCGCCAAGTTCCTGTTCGTGCAGGACCTGGCGCAGATGCGCGGAGCGCACCTCAAGGCGGTCGAGTGCCGCAAGCTGGCGCTGCCCTTTCTCGATCCGCCCGGCGAGCGCGTCGAAATCCCGTATGAGAACGGGCGTCTTTACGGAATTCTGCGCAAGCCGAAGGGAATAAGCCGCCCGCCCGTCGTCGTCATGGCCATGGGGCTCGATTCGGCGAAGGAAGAAATGGACGCCTACGAGCGCACCTTCCTCGAGCGCGGCGTGGCGACGCTGTCGTTCGACGGTCCGGGGCAGGGCGAGGGCGAGTACGACTTTGCCATCCGCGGCGATTACGAAGCCGCCGTCGCGGCGGTGATCGACGTGATCGAGACGCGCCCCGACCTCGATGCGGCGCGGGTCGGGATGTGGGGCGTCAGCCTCGGCGGCTACTACGCGCCGCGCGCCACCGCCTTCGAGCCGCGCATCAAGGCTTGCATCGCACTCTCAGGGCCATATGACTTCTCCGAGCACTGGGACAACCTGCCCGAACTGACGCGCGAGGCGTTCCGGGTGCGCAGCCATTGCGCCACGCCCGAAGACGCCAAGGCGCGCGCCGCCACACTGTCGTTGAAGGGCGCGGCGAGCCGCATCACCTGCCCGATCTTCATCGTCACCGGCAAGCTCGACCGCATCATTCCGTGGCAGCATGCCGAGCGCCTCGCCCGCGAGGTGAAGGGGCCGGTCGAGCTGCTGATCATCGAAGACGGCAATCACGTCGCCAACAATCGCGGCTACCGCTATCGTCCGCAGAGCGCGGACTGGATGGCGGAGCGGCTCGGCGCATAGAATCCTTGCGTCCGAGTTATCGGAACGACTGCCGCTTGCTCGATCACCTCTGCCCGTTGGGCAGAGGTAAAAAGGTGTTCAGACCGGCTACATGGGTAACGGAATAGACCGGATACATGGGTAATAGTTCTCTTCTCGGCTGAGAGGACCGGCCAACAGACTGATAGGGAGCTGGGATGGGAACCGGTTTTTCGGACGAGATCACGTTCAAAACAAAAGGACGCCGCGGCGATTGGTTCACACCTGCGCGAAGCCGCGCGGCATCGCGTGCAGCCGTTCGACGCCGGTTGGCGTGACGAGCAGAAGCTCGCCGGTCTGAACGCCGGCACGGCCGTCGCGCGTCGCCACGTTCGGCTGCACCACCACGGTCATCCCGGCGCGGAAGGGCTCCTCCGGCACCGGGCCCGCCGGACGGCTCTGTGATCCGAGGATCGGCGGCAGATAACCGCCGCCATATCCGTGCACGAGGTCGTCGATGATCGTGAAGCCGGCCTTCTCGATCACGCCTGCCGCCGCAATGACCTCGGCCGGACGCGTGCCGTCCTTGAGCACAGCCGTCACCGCATCGAAGGCGGCGTCCGCCGCCGCGTGCAGATCGCGGTAGAGCGAGGCCGGCTCGCTGCCGACCGCGAACGTGCGCAGCACCTGGCCCGGATAGTCCCAGAACGATGCGCTGATCTCGGCGAACACCACGTCGCCTGCCTGCACGCGGCGCGTCGAGGGAAACTGCGCCGGCACGCCCAGCGCGGGATCGCGCATCGGCGTCACGCCGAAATAATGAATGACGTTGGTGCCCCCGTGACGCACATAGGCGCGCTCGACCACGTCGGCGAGCTCGCGCTCGCTCAGCCCGGGCGCGAGCGAATCGCGCAGCGCCATCATGCCGAGATCGCTCAGATGCGCGCCGATGCGCAGCCAGGCGATCTCCTCGGCCGACTTGATCATGCGCAGGCGGATATAAGCCTTGTTCAGGCTCGCGACCTTGCCGAATTGCGCCGCCAGAACGGCGTGCTGATCGACCGAGAGCGGCCCGACGAAGGCGACGCGGTCCGCGCGCGCACCGCGGCTCTCGAGCTCCTTCACGGCGAGACGGATCGAGGATTCGCCGCCCCACTGCACACTCGCCTCACCGGCGAGCCGCCGCGCCTGCGGCATGTGGTTGTGATACTGGATGAAGAGAGCGTCACGCCGCCCAGTACTCAAGATACCGACGGCTTCGGCCGTCACCGGCCATCCGGTGAGCCATTGCACGGCGGAGCCGAAACGGTTGGCGCCGCAGAACACCAGATGATCGACGCCCGACTGTTCGAGCAGGTTTTCGATCGCGCTGCGCCGGCGTGCCATTTCGGCCGGCGAGAAGCGCGGATATTCGGCGTCGACGATGGCGCGGAGATCGGCGGACAGCGACAGAGTCATGGGAAGAACTTCGGCTGGAGAACGCGGACGGCAAAGACCCTAACACAGAGATCCCGGCCGTGCGTGGCTGGACATGCCGCAGTCGGGTGATCACAATCTGCAACCGAACATCGGGTCACCGATCATCAATCGCACAGGAGCGTCCGGATGAGCGAGACAGTCGCCATCATTGCGCAAGGAGAGATGGGGGCAGGGATCGGACGACGGCTTGTCGAGCGCGGCGCCCGCGTTCTCACCTCGCTCGCCGGCCGCAGCGCCGCGAGTACCGAGCGTGCGCGGCGCGCCGGCATGGTGGCGGTCGAGAGCGACGAGGCGCTTGCCGGCGAAGCGGACTTCTTCCTGTCCATCGTGCCGCCCGGCGATGCCATGGCGCTCGCCGAACGCATGCATCCCGTGCTGGCGCGCGCGGAACGCAAGC
>CAYVBN010000183.1:0-1535 GCA_964449645.1 uncultured Hyphomicrobiales bacterium | reverse complement strand
GGCCACCAGCGGAGCGGTCCGCTTGGTCGACGTCTCCGCGATGTAACGGTCGATCAGCCCGCGCATGCGCGCATCGCGCTCGCCCGCGGTACGGCCGCCCATCACCACGGCGACGAGACGATGATCGCCGCGCCGCACGGAGGTGACGAGATTGAATCCGGACGCGCGCACATAGCCGGTCTTGATGCCGTCGACGCCTTCCACCCGTCCGAGCAGGTGGTTGTGATTGCGCATCGCAACGCCGTGATAGGTGAACGAGGGCGTCGAGAAATAGCGATAGTAGCGGGGGAAGCGGTCCTGGATGGCGCGCCCCAGCAGCGCCTGGTCGCGCGCCGTGGTGATCTGCGCATCATCCGGCAGGCCGGACGCGTTGACGTAGACCGTGTGCTCCATGCCGAGCGCGCGCGCCTTGCGGGTCATCATCCGGGCAAAGGAGTCTTCGTCGCCCCCGAGCGCCTCGGCGATCACCACCGCGATGTCGTTCGCCGACTTGGTGACGACGGCCTTGATGGCGTCCTCGACCGAGATCGTGTCTCCCGGCTTGAGACCGAGCTTCGAAGGAGCCTGCGCGGCCGCCTTGGCCGAGACGGGGAGTTCGGAGCTGAGCTTGATCTTGCCGGCTTCGAGACGTTCGAACAGCAGATAGAGCGTCATCACCTTGGTGAGCGAGGCGGGATGGCGCAGCCCGTCGGGGTTCGACTGCTGCATCACCTTTCCGGAATTCGCATCGATGACGATCGAGGAGGTGGGGGGATTGTAGCTGCCGCCGCTGCTGCGCTTGTGGCGGCGGCGCGCCGCATCGGCCGGATCGGCTCCGAGCGCTGCCACAACCATGATGGTGGCGAGACCCCAGACAGCGACCCGTAGCGGTCGCGAGACCCCAGCATTCACCCCGAACATGTCTCCCTCGCCCTCGGCCCGCCGGACACGTGCGCCGGTCGTTCCGCGTCTGCTTGACATCGGCTGCGCCACATCCCCAGGCAGCCGGTCGCGGGGGCGATCCCCAATACGCCCTTGGCCTGTCACTGCGGCGAACGCATGGCAAGGCCCGTACCGTTCGGCAGGTCGTGCGTTGCAGCTCTTGGGCCGACGGTAGGAGTCCCCGGTTGCCAAAGTGTTAACCAACCATGGCTTTTGCCGGGCGATGTTGCGCTGCACAATAAATCTTGACATTTTGTGCAGTGCACCATAAGTTTGTCTCAACCAGGGCAAGGGCCCTCAGCAACGTCGGAGAGCGGCTCGCCGCAACGGCGGCGAACCCGGAAAGGACGAGCCATGATCGGGAATTTCGAGCAGGTGCAGAAACTCGGGAAGGACAACTTCGAGGTGGCGCTGAAGTCGCTCAGCGCGGCTTCCCAGGGCGTGCAAGCGATCGCGGTCGAAGCCGCCGATTATTCCAAGAAGTCGTACGAGCAGGGGACGCAGGCGCTGGAGAAGCTGCTCGGCGCCAAGTCGCTGGAGAAGGCGGTCGAAGCGCAGTCCGATTATCTCAGGTCGACGTACGAGCAGTTCGTCGCGCAGGCGACCAAGCTGAG
>CAYVBN010000182.1:0-5382 GCA_964449645.1 uncultured Hyphomicrobiales bacterium | reverse complement strand
CGGATCGCGCTCGCGCATGATCCGGCGACGCGTGCACGGCTCGCCGACAAGATCATGCGCTAGCTCATCCTTGGAGCGCGATCTTCCGCAAAACCGGTCTCCACTTTTGCGGATCGCGCTCGCGCATGATCCGGCGACGCGTGCGCGGCTCGCCGACAAGATCATGCGCCGGTCCATTGAAGTGGAGCGCGAACCGGCCGCGCGCAAATCGGGCGCGGGGATCGGCCTCGATCGTGCTCAGTAGTCCTTGAGCAGACGCTCGATGTAGTCGAGCTCGGGCTGCGGGCGCTGCGGGTCGGAGAAGCGGCGCCGCAATTCCTCGAGAATGCGCCGCGCCCGCTGCACGTCGATCTCGCCCGGCACCTTGACGGTGGTGTCGTCGCCGTAGTCGCGGCCGCGCAACGGCCGACCGAGCGGATCCGTGTCCTGTTGTGCGCGCATGCGGCCGTTGCGGCCCGGCTGGCCCGGGCCCTGGCCCATGCCCTGCTGTTGCTGCATCGACTGGGCGAGCCCCTGCGCGCCTTTGCGCATCGCGTCGAGCGCACGTCCCTGCGAATCGACCGCCCCGTCCGCGTTGCCTTCGCCGAGTGAGCCCTCGGCGTCCTTCATCGCATCGCCGGCCCGCCCGAGCGACTGCGCGCCATCCTGCCCCTGCTGGTCCTGTCCCTGGTTCTGGTCCTGGCCGAAGCCGTTCTGCTTCAACTGCTCCAGGAGCTTGTTGAGGCGGTCGCGCAACGCCTGCTGATCCTGCTGCAGACTGTCGAGCCCGTTCCGATTGCCCTGCTGTCCCTGCTGGCCCTGCTGGCCTTGCTGTCCCTGCTGGCCGCGCTGCCGGCGCATGTCCTGGCCCTGCTGGAACGTGCGATCGCGCAGTTGCTGCTGCTTGCGGATCATGTCGCCGAGCTCGTCGAGCGCCGACATCATGTCCTGGTCGCCCGAATCCATGTCGCCGGGCCGCGCCATCTGCAGGTTCTCGAGCATCTGCTGCAGTTGATCGAGGAGCTGGCGCGCCGCGTCCTTGGCGCCGGAACGCGCGAGCCGCTCCATGCGGTCGATCATGCTCTGCAGGTCCTGCGAGCGGAGCTGGTGGGCGTTGCGGTCGAGCGGACGGGCGAGCTGCTGCGGGTTCTTGCGCATCTGCTCGGCGAGCGCCTGCAGGAACTTGTCGAGCGCCGCGCGCAACTGATCGGTGAGGCGCTTGATCTCCTCCTCGCTCGCGCCGCGCTCGAGCGCCTGGCGCAAGGCGTCCTGCGCAGCCCGCAGCGCCTGCTCGGCGTCGGAGACGTTGCCGTCCTCGATCTGGGTCGCCATCGCCCACAGGCGATCGACCACCTCGCGCAGGTCGTCGTCGGACTTGGCACGCCCGAGATCCCAGTAGATCGAACGCAGCCCGAGATAGACGCCGGCCTCGGGAGTGAAGCGCTCGGGTGCGATCGCGAGTCCATCAAGGGCGATCAACACGCGATCGCGCGCCTCGGCATCGAGCGCGAGAATGCGCCGCTGCTCAATCAGCGCCCGCGCGAGCGGCTTGTAGAACATGCGCCCGGGCAGCCGAAACTCGAACGGTTCGCTCTTGCCTTCGTTTCCCGCCTCGTCGTGGGCGATGAGCGTCATCACCACGTCGGCTCCCGCCCAGGGATGCTCGGTCAGATCCTTGACGGTCTGCCCGACGCCGTTGCGCACGCGCGCCTGCGGCAAGTTCAGGACGAAATCAGGGGCGCCGTAGAGCGGGCGCGGCGTCGAGGCCTGCTCGCCATCCTCGGGCTTGAGCGCGAACGTCGCCTTGGCGTCGACGACGCCGTAATCGTCCTCGAGCTTGTAGGAGAGCAGCAGCGCGCCGCGCGTCTGCGGCTCCGGATCCTTGGCGAGCGCGATTGTCGGCGGCTTGTCCGGGATCGCGTTGAACGCCCAGGTGATGTCCTCGTCGCTCAGGCCGCGCAGCGTGGCCGTGCCGCGGTCCTTGATGACGAAGCGAAATTCTTCGCTGCCGGACGATATCGCGGTTCGCTGCGCGTCCTTGACGTTCTTCGTGTCGTCGTCTTTCGCCGGCGCGAGGCCGCCGGTGGTCGCAACCTCGACATGCGCCTGTCCGCTCGAGCGCACGACCAGAATGCTGCCGGTCGGAACCGACACCGCGCTGGCGGTCGCCTGCGGATGCTCGCCGGGGCGCACGCCGGGCAGAATGACCGGCGGCTTGCCCGTATAGCTCGGCGGCGATACCCAGGCATCGAGACGGAAATTGGCTGGCGTGACGACGCCCTGCCAGTCGAACGCGGCGGCGATGCGCTTGCCGCGCTCGTTGCCGGCGGCAAAGAAGGTCGCAACGACCAGGATCAGCACGAGCGCGCGCAGCGCGAACGGATCGCGCAGCAGCAGCCGCGGCGCCGGCCAGCCCGCCTTGAGATCGCGGGCAGCCTGCAGCGAACGCTCGACGTGCGCCTGCCACAAGGCGGTCGAGACCGAATCCTCGCGTCCGGTCGCCATCTGGTCGGCGACCGCAGTCGCCGGACGATGCGCCGCGCCGCTGGCGTGATCGAGCCGGCGCAGGCCGTCCTGCGTCCTCGGGATCCGGACGAGCAAAAGCGGAACCGTCGCGGCCGCGGTGAGAACCGCGAACACGAACAGTCCGATCGCGCGGCCCATCGCCGGCAGCCAGAGCCACAGGCCGAGCCACGACACGGCGAGGAACAGTCCGAGCGCGGTCGCGATCGAGGCGATCGCGGGCCACACGCGCTCCCACAACAACGCCCAGCGCGCGCGCGTCAGGGCGCGCTGCAAGACATTGCCTGTCCCGGCGGGCCCGCTGCCGTCACGGGATGGATCGGTCGGTTGAGAGGAGTGATCGCTCACCCTGGTCTCGGACCGGAATGGTCTCCACGCAAAAATGCGCATCGCCCCTTGCTATACCACGAGACGCACGAGGTGGCATCCTGGCCGGGCAGAATTGCGGCTGCCCGGCGACGCGCGCTCATAGCCACTGCGGCAGGCGGTCGAGAGCGATCAGTTGCTCCACTTCGACGCGCGGCCGCACGAGCGCCCATTCGGTACCGCGAACCAGCACCTCCGGGACGAGCGCGCGGGTGTTGTAGGTTCCCGCCTGCACCGCCCCGTAGGCGCCGGCCGACATCACACAGACCAACTCGCCGGGCTGCGGTTGGTTCATGCGGCGGTCGAGCGCGAGAAAATCGCCCGATTCGCACACCGGACCGACCACATCGGCGATGATTTGCGGCGCGCCGGGCGCCGGCTCCCGGACAGGCCGGATCTCGTGATGCGCATCGTAGAGCGTCGGCCGGACGAGATCGTTCATCGCCGCGTCGACGATGACGAACGTCTTGGTCTCTCCGCGCTTCACGTAGATCACGCGCGTCACCAGGATGCCGGCATTGCCGACGAGGAGGCGCCCGGGTTCGAAGATCAACCGGCAATCAAGATTCCGTGTGGCGCGCGCCACGACCCGCGCATAGGCCTCCGGATGCGGCGGCTCCTCGCCTTCGCGGTACGGGATGCCGAGCCCCCCGCCGAGATCCACGTGCTCGATCGTGTGGCCGTCCGCCCGCAGCGTACGCACGAAATCCGACAGCAGCAGGAACGCGTCGTCGAACGGCGCGAGCGCGGTGATCTGGCTGCCGATGTGCATGTCGACGCCGGTGACGCGCACGCCCGGAAGCTTGGCCGCATGCGCGTAGACCTCGCGCGCGCGGCTGATCGGGATGCCGAACTTGTTCTCCGACTTGCCGGTGGCGATCTTGGCGTGCGTGCGCGCGTCGACGTCGGGATTGACCCGGACGGAGATGCGCGCCCTCGTCCCCTTGCTCGCCGCGATCGCCGAGAGCAGCTCGAGCTCCGGCTCGGATTCCACGTTGATGCAGAGAATGTCCTCCTCGACCGCGCGCGCGAGCTCGCGCGCCGTCTTGCCGACGCCCGAGAACATGATCTTTTCGCGCGGCACGCCCGCAGCGAGCGCGCGCTTGAGCTCACCTTCGGACACGACGTCTGCGCCAGCACCAAGCTTCGCGAGCGTCGCGATCACCGCCTGGTTGGAATTCGCCTTCATGGCGTAGCAGACGAGCGCGTCCACGTCGGCGAAAGCGCCGGCGAACACCTGGTAATGACGCTCGAGCGTCGCGGTCGAATAGCAGTAGAAGGGCGTGCCGACCGCGTCCGCGAGATCGGCGAGATTCACCGCTTCGGCGTGCAGGACGCCGTCACGATAGGCGAAGTGATGCATCGTGGGGCTCGGGCGCGCTCTAATCCAGCAGCCAGTCGAGAAAGAAGTGCTTCCTCGGAACCTGCGCTTGCTGGGCGCCTTGCGGCGGGGTCTCGCGCGCGCCCGGCGTGCCAACCAGAACGTCGGCCGGAGAACGCGCGGGCGCCGGCTGGGCCTGCGGCTGCGGCTCGGCGAGCGTCGCCGACGGCGGCGCATCGAGCCCGCTCTTGCGGCCGCACCCGGACAACCCAACGGCCGCGACGATCATCGTCAGCGCAGCAAGGCGGACAGGCAGGCGTTTGGACCAACGGCTCAAGGAAGTCCCTCCAGTCGGGCGCACCATATCGCAGTTCGCCGGTGCGAGGCGAGAGCCAAGCGGTAGCGCGGTGGGCAAGCCGTCATTTATGTTCCTTGTCGAGCCTTTTCAGCCACTTCTTGGCCTCGCGCCGGACGTTCGCCGGCGCCGTGCCGCCGAAGCTCGTGCGGCTCCTGACCGAGTTCGACACGCTGAGCACCTCGAGCGCCGCTGCGGTGATGCGCGGCTCGATCGCCTGCATCTGCGCGAGCATCAGCCGGTGCAGCGGGACGCCCGTTTCCGCAGCGGCAGCCACGATGCGCCCGGTGACGTGGTGGGCCTCGCGGAATGGCATCTTCAATTCGCGCACCAGCCAGTCGGCGAGATCGGTCGCCGTCGCATAGCCCTCCCCCGCAGCCTTCCTCATGCGCCGCTCGTCGGGCGTCATGTCGTGGACCATGCCGGTCATCGCCGCCAGGCAGAGGGAGAGCGCCGCGAGCGCGCCCATCGCGCCTTCCTTGTCCTCCTGCATGTCCTTCTGGTAGGCGAGCGGCAGCCCCTTCATGACCACCAGGATGCCGTCGAGCGCGCCGATGATGCGGCCGGCCTTGGCGCGCACCAGCTCGGCCGCATCCGGATTGCGCTTCTGCGGCATGATCGAGGAGCCGGTCGTGAACTTGTCGGACAGCGCGAGCAGGCCGACGAGCGGCGAGGTCCAGATCACGATCTCCTCGGCGAAGCGCGAGAGGTGCACGGCCGCGATCGCGGCGGCCGCCAGCGTCTCCATGACGAAATCGCGATCCGAGACCGTATCGAGCGAGTTCGCCGCCGGCCGGTCGAAGCCGAGCCGCGCGGCCGTCATGTCGCGGTCGATCGG
>CAYVBN010000181.1:0-2075 GCA_964449645.1 uncultured Hyphomicrobiales bacterium | reverse complement strand
AAACCAGGGAAACCGGCATCCACTTTTCGGGATCATGTCCTATTCGTTGAGCATGATCTGATCCGAAAACCGGGGACCACTTTTCGGGATCATGTCCTATTCGTTGAGCATGATCTGATCCGAAAACCGGGGACCACTTTTCGGGATCATGCTCTAACCGCCGAAGACCACCGAGACCTGCTGGCCGTCGCGCAGGATGGTGACGCGCCACAGCCGGCTCGCCGCACGGCTTGCCCGCTCGAGGTCGTGCGTCTTCGTGATCTTCTCGTTGTTGAGCGCCAGCACGACGTCGCCGCGCTGGAACCCGAGATTCTGTGCAATCGAATCGTCGGCCACCCCGAGCACGACCACGCCCTGCGTGGAGGGGTCCAACCGAAGTTCCTCGGCCAGCGCCGGCGAGAGATTGGCGACCTTGGCGCCCTGGAACGGCGAGCGCGAGCGGATCGTGATCTCGTCGAGCGGCGCCTCGGGCGCGGTCTCGAGCGGAATCGCCGCCTCGAACTCCCGGCCGCCGCGCACCAGGAGGGCCTGCGCGCGGCCGCCGAGCGGCTTGGTCGCGAAGCGATATTCGAAGGCGTTGGGATCATCGACCGGCTGGCCGTCGATGGCGCTGATCACGTCACCGGAGCGCAAACCCGCGCGCGCCGCCGGGCTGTTGGGCGTGACGCTGGCGACGAGCGCGCCCGCCGGGCGCTTGAGGCCGAGGCTGTCGGCGAGGTCCGCGGTGACCGCCTGCAGTTTGGCGCCGAGCCACGGCCGGCGGACGGTCTTCCCGCCGCTCTGCGCCGACGCGATCACCACGCGCACCATGTTGGCCGGAATGGCGAAGCCGATGCCTTGCGATCCGCCCGAGCGGGAGAAGATCGCTGTGTTGATCCCGATCAGCCGGCCGTTGACGTCGACCAGCGCGCCGCCCGAATTGCCCGGGTTGATGGCCGCGTCGGTCTGGATGAAGAACTGATAGTCCGTGATGCCGACCTGCGTGCGGGCGACCGCCGACACGATCCCGTGCGTCACTGTCTGCCCGACACCGAACGGATTGCCGATCGCCAGGACCACATCGCCGACCTGCAGCGCGTCGGAGTCGCCGAGCTCGACGACCGGGAAACGCTCGCGTCCGTTCTTGATGCGCAGCACCGCGAGATCGGAGCGCGCGTCCTTGAGCACGAGCTGTGCCTCGAACTCGCGCTTGTCGGGAAGCGAGACCTTCACCTCGCTCGCGCCCTCGATCACGTGGTTGTTGGTGACGACGAGACCGGACGGATCGACGATGACCCCCGAGCCGAGCGAGCGCTGCACCTGCTCGCGCGGTAATCCCTGGCCGAAGAAGCGGCGGAACAGAGGGTCCTCGAGCAGCGGATTGCGGTTCTCGATCACCTTGGCGGCATAGACGTTCACCACCGCCGGCGCGACGCGCTGGACTACCGGCGCGTAGGAGAGCTTCAACTCGGCGGCCGAACTCGGAACGCGCCGCTCCTGGGCCATACCGGGCGCAAGGGACGCGAACTCGGCGAGCATCAGGACGAGCAAGGCAGTAAGGCTGCGAATCATGTCCGGAATCCGGGGCTTGTTCGGTGTCCAGATATATAAGGCCGGGTCGCGCAATAGAAGAGACAACGACGTCGCCGTTCCGTTCCGGCCGCGTTTATGCGCCGAACCGGGGACCGGCGACGACACGGCGGCGCCGACGAGCGGAGCCGGAAAACGAAACGGGGCGGCCAAGCGCCGCCCGTCGAAGACATGTTAAGGCGCGGCCGCTCAGGCCGCCGCTTCCTCCGTCTGGCGCTCGGGCACGGGACCCGAGTCCTGGCCCTTGGCGCCGACGTCGCGGTCGACGAACTCGATCACCGCCACCGGGGCGGAATCGCCGTAGCGGAAGCCGGCCTTGAGCACGCGGGTATAGCCGCCCGCACGTTCCTTGTAGCGCGGTCCGAGCACCTCGAAGAGCTTCTTGACCATGGCGACGTCGCGGATCTCCGCGATCGCCTGCCGCCGCGCGTGCAGGTCGCCGCGCTTGCCGAGCGTCACCAGCTTCTCGACGATCGGACGCAGGTCCTTCGCCTTCGGCAGCGTGG
>CAYVBN010000180.1:0-10316 GCA_964449645.1 uncultured Hyphomicrobiales bacterium | reverse complement strand
CAGATCGAATCGACGGTGAACATGCTGGGTCCGTCGGTCCTGCAATGGTCGGCGGAGGGCATTCTCCCCGAGCGCACCGGCAATCGTCGGCCCGGTGTCGTTCCCTGCGGCGTGTTTCCCTGCATCGGCGAAGACGCCTGGTGTGCCATCGAGGTGCAGGACGATGCGCAATGGCGCGGCCTGGTGGAGGCATTGGGGCGGCCGCGTTGGATGTGCGATTCCAATTTTGCAAATTTTGCCGGCCGCGCGGCGCGCGAAGCCGAAATCGAAGCCGGACTGGCTCGTGAGACCGTTCGGTTTCGCGCCGAGGAATTGATGCGATCGCTGCAGGCAAACGGCGTCGCCGCATCCGTCGTCAATACGAATGCCGACGTGATCGATGATCCGCAGCTTGCCGCTCGTCGGTATTGGCGACGCATTCCGCATCCGGAGATGGGCGAGGTCATCGTCAACGCGCCGCCGTTCCGGGTGATGGGTGAGCCGCGGCCGCAGATGGGCAGCCCGCCGCTTCTCGGTCAGCACACCGAGGAAATCGCGCGCGACCTCCTGGGCCTCGACGCCGCGGAATATCGGCGGCTCATCGACGAGCAGGTGTTCTATTGACGGGCCTCGACATTCAGCCGGCGGGAGCGGTCGTCCGCGTTACCTTGAACCGGCCGGAGAAGCGCAACGCGATCGATGACGCGACGCGGGCGGCGCTCACGGAGACGTTCGCGGCGCTCGACCGCGATGCGACCGTGCGTTGCGTGGTGCTGACCGGCGCCGGCAGCGCGTTCTGCGCCGGTAGCGATCTCTCGGGTCAACTGGCCGGCGTGCCCGCTGCGGATCGTCCGCGCCTCGTCGCTCCGTTCGAGCAGTTCGCCAAGCCGATCGTCGCCGCCGTCAACGGCGCGGCGGTGGGCGGCGGGCTCGAGATTGTTCTGCTGTGCGACGTTCGGATCGCCGCGCACACGGCGCGTTTCGGCTTGCCCGAGGTGCGCGTCGGAAGTCTGCCGGGCAGCGGCGGAACGCAGCGCCTGCCGCTCGCGGTCGGTCCGGCGCTGGCGGCTCAGATGCTGCTGACCGGGGAACCGATCTCCGCCGAGCGCGCCTTGAGTGCCGGTCTCGTGTCGGAGCTTTGTGCTCCCGAGGTGCTGCTCGATCGGGCGATGGCGCTCGCGAATACGATCTCCGGCAATGCGCCGCTGTCGATCGTCGCCGCGAAGCGCGCGCTGCGCGCCGCCACCGATTCTCAGATTCAGGCCGGCCTCGATCTCGAACGCCGGTTGTTCAACGAGTTGATGCAGACCGAGGACCGTCAGGAGGGCCGGCAGGCCTTTCGCGAGCGCCGTCCGCCGGTCTTCAAAGGGAGATGAGCATGCCGTGGAGTCGTGCATCGATCGTGGGCGTCGGAGCGACGAAGCAGGGCAAGCTTCCCGAGGAGACCCCGCTCACCCTGGCGGCCGAGGCATTTCGTCTCGCGCTCGTCGACAGCGGCCTCAAGAAGAGCGAGATCGACGGCATCCTGACGATGCCGGGCACGACCTCGCCGGAGGGCAGCAAGAATTATCTCAACGTCGGCGAGCTCCTCGGAATCAATCCGCGCTTCACCGGCAGCATGACGATGGGCGGCGCGACCGGCGGGGCGCTGGTGCAGATCGCCGCGATGGCGGTGGCGACTGGGATGGCGAACGCGGTCGCCTGCATCTTCGCCGACACGGCGCGCACCGGCGGCTCACGTTTCTCGGCGGCGGCCGGCGGTGACGATTCGTGGGGCGCGTGGGGGATGTTCGGCAATGCGGCCAACAGCGCGATGGGCTTTCGCCGCCACATGGCGCTCTACGGCACGAAGTCCGAGCATCTCGGTTGGATCGCGGTGACCTGCCGGGCGCACGCCTCCAAGAATCCGAACGCCATCATGCGCGAGCCGATCACGCTCGACGACCATCAGAACTCGCGGCTGATCGTCGACCCGCTGCACCTTCTCGACTGCTGCCTGATCAGCGACGGCGCCGTCGCGGTCATCGTCACGTCGCCGGAGCGCGCGAAGGACTGCCGCGCCCGCCCGGTCTCGATCTGGGGAATGGGGCAGGGGCACACCACGGAGAACCTGCGGTTCCGCGAATGGTGGTACCTGCCGCATCAGCAGGACTGCATTTCCGCTGCCTACCGGATGGCCGGCGTCGGTCCGCAGGATATCGACGTCGCGCAGCTCTACGACAATTTCACCGTCGCGGTTCTGTTCTGGCTGGAGCACGCCGGCTTCTGCAAGCAGGGCGAGGCGGGCCCCTATGTGGAAGGCGGTGAGCGCATCCGGATCGGCGGATCCGGCATTCCGATCAACACCGCCGGCGGCAATCTGTCGGAATCCTACATGCAGGGCTGGTTGCACATCGTCGAAGGCGTGCGCCAGCTCCGCGGCGAATGCGGCGAGCGCCAGGTCGAGGGCGCCGAAGTCTGCCTCGTCACCGGGCGCGGCATGACGCTGAACACCGCGAGTTGTCTGGTTCTGGGACATTGAACATGAACGACAAGGCAAAGCCGATCCTGCCCAACATCACCGCGGTCAACCGTCCGTTCTGGGATGGATGCCGCCGCGGCGTCCTGCTGATCCAGCGCTGCACGTCATGCTCACGCCTGCGCTATCCGGCCGGGCCAGTGTGTCCGAACTGCCTCGCCAAGGAGAGCGACTGGCACGAGGTGAGCGGCAAGGGAAAGGTGTTCTCGTTCGTGGTCTTCCATCGCGCCTATCATCCGGCATGGGAAGGCAAGACGCCCTACAACGTCTCGCTCATCGAGCTCGACGAGGGGCCGATCATGCTGAGCAACGTCGTCGAGATCGACAATGCCAAGATGGCGGTCGGGCTGCCGGTCCAGGTCGCATTCCAGCCGCTGGACGACGAGGTGACGCTGCCGGTGTTCAGGCCGGTCGGGTAGGGCCGTCCCGTCCGATCGCATCGGCCTCCTCGCGCCAGCGCGCGAGCAGCCGATGCGTGCGCGTCGTCCCGGTGGTCGCTTCGAGCGCTGCGAAATCCTCGGGCGAATCGATGTCGAGCTCGATGCCCGGGCAGCGCACGATCCGGGGCACGATGCCGCTGCGCTCGGCGGCCGCGAGATGCGGGTAGAAGCTGTCGTCGCCGAACCGCAGCGGCACGGCATCCGCGGGCGACATGACGATCGCATTGGACCCGAGGAAATCGCGGGCGGGCACGATCGTGAACGAGGGCGGTTCGCGATGCGCCGCAAGGACGGTGCGCACCTCTGCGGCTGAGACGAGCGGAATATCGCCCGGCATCGTCAGCAGGCCGCAGCCGCGGGCTGCGAGATCGCGGCCGTTGGCGGTGACCGCGCCCGTGTGGCCGTCGCGCGCGCCGAGCTCGGAAATCCGCGCCCCGTAACGTTGCGCCATCCCGGCCACCGCCGGATCGACCGTGACCACGATGAGGCCGGCCAATTGCTCGACGCCGCTCAACGCGGCGAGCACGTCTTCCGCCATGGTCAGCGCCAGCTCCCGGCGCGCGGATGCGCTCAGGCGTCCGGAGAGCCGTTGCTTCGCGTCCGAAATCTCCTTGATCGGAACCACTGCCCAGATGGGCGTAACACGCGGTGCGGCACGCCGGGGTGCGCCGCCCGCCATGGGGCTGCTCGTCACACGCGGCGTCTCACGAGGCCTGCTTCCGCCCGGACACATGCGGCAGCACATCCTTCGCCAGTCGGACCATCAGGTCGGCGACGTTCTGGCCGGGCGCCGGAAACGGCCAAGCGACGATTTCCTCGATGCCGACGGCTTCGAGCGCCCGCAATCTGCGCACGATCTGCTCCGCCGTGCCGACGAGCGCAAGGCTGTCGATCAGGCCGCGCGGGACGAGGCGGCGCAGCTCGGCCATGATATTCGGCGACCATTCATGCGGCGTGTCGCGCAGGAATTTGCGGAACTCGTCGGTGATGTCGGGTGCAAGCTCGTCTGCCATCTCGGTCATGACCTTGCGGCTGCTCCAGAACGCGAAGCTGACGCCCCGATTGACGCCTTCGGGCACCGGATCGGTTTCGCGATCGAGCACGGAGAGGTAGACCCAGGAGCACAAGCGGATGTCCTTCCAGTCGCGGCCGGCGGTCTGCAGGCCGGGCGCGATATGCCGCTTGGCGTATTCGATTCCGGGGGGCGTGGCGAAGCTGCCGATCAACACGCCTTCGGCGATCTCTCCGGCCAGCTTGAGGATCTGCGGGCCGCGGCTCGCGATATAGAGTTCCGGGATCGAGGTCGGCTTCCAGTCGAGGCTGCCGTCCTTGAACTTCACGATCTCGCCGTCGATCGTCACCTTCTCGCCGCGCCACAGCCGGTGCATCAGCTCGGAGGCCTCGCGCAATCCGGCGACGGGCTTCGGATTGCCGTAGCCGGGCAGTGTCTCGAAGTGGCTGCCCGAGCCCATGATGGCGCGAATGCGGCCGGGGGCGAGCTCGGCCAACGTCGCGGTTGCCTGGGCGAGCAGGGCGGCATGGCGCGTGTACGGGTCGATGACGCTCGTGCCGAGCTTGATGCGCGAGGTCGCCTGTGTGGCGGCGCCGAGGCGGACGAAGACGTCGCGCGCCCATTTCTTGTCGTTGTGAAAGAAGCCGTCGAACCCGAGGATCTCCGCCAGCTTGGCGTTCTCCAGGTACCGCGGGCCGGGATCGTCTCCCATCGAGGCGATTGAAATTCTCATCTCGTTCCCTTTGGACAGTGCGGATGCTTGAGGTGTATCCGGATTGGCTCAGCGCGCGGCGAGCGCCTCGACGACGAACAGTCGGCCGACCGCCGCGCCGTCGCGCAGCTTGCTGGCTTCCCGATAGTCTGCGGAGTGGTACCAGCGCTGCGCCGCCTCGATGCTGTCGAACTCGACCACGACGACGCGTTTCGGCGCTGGGCCTTCGAGCGCCGCCGCTTCGCCGCCGCGCACGACATAGCGGCCGCCGTAACGGGCGATCACGTCCGAGGCGGCCTGCTTGTAGCGTTCGTACGCCGCCGGATCGGTCACGTCCATTTCGGCGATCATGTAGGCGGTCATGCGATCCTCGCGGCAGGCGTCAAAGCGGAACGACTTTATCTTCGTCCGTGGACCATTAACCCACCGGTCCCGCCACATGGGCCTGGAATCCCGGACGGGCACTCAGGCGTTCGTACCAGGCGCGCACGCGCGGCAGATCCGGCCGCTCGATCGGATAGGAATGCCAGCGATGCACCAGGATGCCGTTGCCGATGTCGGCGAGCGTGAAATCGTCGGCCAGATAGTCGCGCCCCTCGAGCCATTTCTCCACGATGGTCCACTGTACGATCGCGAGCTTGCGGGCGTTCTCGAGCGCGGCGGCGTCCCGCTTGTCCGCAGGCGTGCGATAATAGCCGAGAAGGAGCGTGGTCATCGACGGATTGAGCGCGGCGAGCTGCCAGTCCATCCATCGCTCGATTTCGCTGCGCCGGTAGGGCTCCGTCGGCAGCAGACGCGCGCCGTCGCGGGTCGCGCACAGATAACGCAGGATCGTGTTCGATTCCCACACGATGCGGTCGCCATCGCGGATCGTCGGCACGCGCCCGTTGGGATTCATGGCCCGATAGTCGGGGTCGTCGTTGCCCCCGAAGGTGCCGCCCCAGTCGATACGGTCGAATTCGATTCCGAGTTCGACACAGCACCACAAGACCTTCTGAACGTTGAGGGAGCTTTTGCGCCCCCAGATGCGGATCGACATCTTCCTCCCCCGGTCGCCCTGACGATTCAGGCGCTTTCCTTGTCCATTTCGTCGAAGATCTGGGCCGCGATCTGGAAGGCGCCGAAGGCGAGCGGCACGCCGGCGTAGATCGCCGCGTGCATCATGATCTCCTTGACCTCCTCGCGCGTCACGCCGGTATTGCGGGTCGCCCGGATGTGCAGCTTCAGCTCCTCCATCCGGCCCATCGCCACGAGCATGGCGATCGTCAGCATGCTGCGCAGCTTCAGGTCGAGCCCGGGCCGCGACCAGATCTCGCCCCAGGCATATTCCATGAGGAAATCCTGGAAGTCGGCGTTGAAGGCGGTCCGGTTCTTCGCGGTGCGGGCCGCGTGCGCGGGACCCAGAATGGATTCACGGACCTTCTTGCCGCGCTGGTATCTCTCGTCATTGACACTCATGATCGTCTCCGGGATACGGGCTGGCACCCGCCGCAGGACCCCGGCGCTGCTTATGGGGAAAGTGCGCGCCGACGCCTCAAGGCAAGGACATATGCATTTTTTGAAGGTCGCAACAATTTTCGTTGCTGTCAACCGATCGAGCCGGAACTTCGCCCCGGGTCCGGTGTCGGGTTGCGCGTCGGCTGACAGCCGGCCTGTGGATCAGAGTCCGGATGGATTGTCCGTCTGCCAGAAGAGGATACGGCGGCGCGCGTAAGCGGCGATGAAGTTCAGGATCACCCCGAGCGCCCCGAGCACGATCAGCACCGCGAACATGCCGGCGACGTCCAGGTTGTAGTTCATCTGCAGCAGCAGGTAGCCCAGCCCGGACTTGGCGCCGATGAACTCGCCGACGATCGCGCCGAGCACCGACATGACGATCCCGATGTTCAGGCCGGCGAAGATGTAGGGCAGGGCCTCCGGAAGCTGGATGTACCAGAAGATCTTGCGGCGGCTTGCCGACAGCGAGCGCATCAGCTCGATCTTCTCGGGCGGGGTCGATTTCAGCCCCACGATGGTGTTCACCAGGATCGGGAAGAAGGCGACCATCGCGGCGATCACGACCTTGCTTTCGATTCCGAACCCGACCCAGATCAGCACGAACGGCGCGATGGCGACTTTCGGCAGCGTCTGCAGCGCGACGACGTAGGGATAGAGCACCGTCTCGACCAGCCGGATCTGGCTGATCAGCGTGCCGAGCACGAAGGCCGCGACGGCGGCAAGCACGAATCCGAGCACGATCTCGATCAGGGTCGTCTGCAGGCCGGCCATGAACAGGCCGCTTCGGAAGCCGGCCACCAGTGCGCTCAGGATCGCCGAAGGAGGCGGTAGCAGCAGCTCGCTTACCGCGAACCATCTGCAACCGGCCTCCCAGACGGCGAAGATCAGGACTCCGAAGCCGATCACCATCGCGCGTTCGCTCAGCGCCTGCGTCTTGCGCCGCGAGCGTGCGCGCGACACCGCGACTGCCGCATTCTCCGTTGTCGTCGTCGCCGTCATGATCCCCGCCTTCGGTATCCCTTCGCTTGGAGCATGATCCGTTCCCGCGATCGTTCTCTAGTCCTTGAAGTTCTTGGCCGCCTGCTTGATCGCCTCGGCGTCGAACTGGTTGATCTTGTCGATCAGCTCGTTCGTGTAATACCGCTTGGCGTCGATGCTGTTCGGCAGTTGTCCGGTCTCGACCAGATAGGTCTGGAATTTCTCCACATGGCCGGCCGGCAGGTCGCCGTATTTGCCCGTCCCGAAGGCATTGCGCGACTGGATCGGGATGCGGACGCTGGCGACGGTGGCCGCGTTGCGCAGCGTTTCCGGCGTTTCGCCTTCGCGCGGAATCGACTGCGGATAAACCTTCCAATGCACCTTCACGGAGGCGGCGGGGTTCGTCTCCTGGAAGAGTTGCGCCTTGGCGATGGCGCGGGCAAGCCCGATGAAGAGGTTGGGTTTCTCCTGCAGGTCCTTGCCGCGCACCACGATCGAGCCGGCGAACGAGGTATCGGCGCGCGGATCCGTGAAGACGTGGCCGAACTTGATGCCGCTGAGCTCCATCTGCTTGTAGGCTTCATCCCACAGACCCAGCGCCTGCACCTGTTTGGAGCGCAGAGCCGACGCCGCGCGCGCGCCGACGCCGACCTCGACGACGGAGAAGTCGTTCGGTTGCAGGCCGGCCTTCTGCAGCAGCGACTTGGTGTAGTTCGTACCGGAGCTGGCGAAGCTCGATACGCCGATCGTGTGGCCCTTGAGGTCCTTGAGCGATGCGAGCCCTTGCCCTTCGGGAATTGCCACGCCGAAGATATCTCCGCGCAGCGTCGTGTAGATGAGCTTGAGATCGACACCTTTCTGGATGGCCAGCATCGCGGTCACCGGGCTCGCGACCGCGGCATCGGCGCGGCCGCTGACCACGAGCTGGATCGCGGCCGAGGCGCCCGGGGTCGTTACGACCTCGACCTCCAGACCTTCCTGCTTCCAATAGCCGAGATAGGCCGGCATGGAGCTGTCGATGGCGAAGCTCGGCGTGAGCTGGGGCAGGGCGTGGGCGAGCGTGATCTTCCTGAGGGTCTCCGCCGAGACGCTTCCCGTCAGCAGCAGCAGGCCGGCCAGGCCGGCGATGAGTTTGGGCAAAAATCGCATTGTTGCTCTTCCTCTCTTGGTCCGGGCGGCCGATCGGCCGTGGTGTGCTCTGTTCGGTGCTCAGTAGATCTCGCCGCCCGCGTTCAAGAGCTTGCGGATGTGGCTGGCGATGGCGCCGAAGGCCGGCGTTCCCATCACGTCGAGCGAGCGTGGGCGCGGCAGCGACACCGGGACGATTTCGGCGAGGCGGCCTGGCCGCGAGGTCATCACGGCGACGCGGTCGCCGAGAAAGATCGCTTCGCTGATCGAATGCGTGATCAGCACGATCGTCTTGCCGGCCTCGACCCAGATGCGCTGCAGCTCGAGGTTCATGCTTTCCCGCGTCAGCGCGTCGAGCGCGCCGAAGGGCTCGTCCATGAGCAGCAAAGCAGGGTCGTGCAGCAGGGCCCGGCTCAGCGCCACGCGCTGCTGCATGCCGCCCGACAATTCGCCCGGATACTTGTTCTCGAATCCGGCGAGCCCGACCATGGTGAGCAGTTCCTGCGCGCGCTGGCGTGCGCGCTCGCGGTCGAGCCCGAGCACGTCGGCCGGCAGCATGACGTTCTGCAGCACCGTCCGCCACGCGAGCAGGGTCGCGGCCTGGAACACCATGCCGATATCGCGCCGCGGCCCCTCGATCTGCTGGCCGAACAGCGTCATGGCGCCCGAGGTGCGCGGGAGCAGGCCCGCGAGCAGCTTGAGCAGCGTGCTCTTGCCGCAGCCGCTCGGCCCGACCACGGTGAGGAACTCGGCCTTGCCGACCTCGAGGTCGAGCTCTTCGAGCGCGAGCACCGACCCGCCGTCGCGCGTCTCGTAGACTTTCGACACCCGCTCACATCGGATTGCGACCTCCGATGTGCTCACGGGTGCCGAGCGAACCGCATACATTCGACCTCCCCCTTCAAATCGCTCGGCTCTTGTCGGCCGTTCAAGGGCATGTGCTGGTTCGTTTGCGTCTTCAGGTCGCCTTGGCGGGCCGCTCCTCGGCCGGCCGGCTGCAGAGATCGAGCGCCGCCGACAGATAGATGCGCGAAGCGGTGACGACGTCCTCGATCAGCACGTGCTCGCCGAGCGCGTGCATGGCCCCGCCGCGGGCGTCCGGGTGCAGCCGGCCGCCCGGTCCCAGAACCGCGCAGGGCACGCCGTAGGCGGTGAAATGCACGCCATCGGCGCCCGGCCGGCGGATGATCGAGGCCGGACGGCTTCCCGTCACCGCGCGCTGCGCCGTGCCGAGCGCATCGACCACCGGCAGCTTTTCGTCGATGGCGACAGGCGGATCGGTGACATAGAGGAAAACCACAGGCTCCGGCGTATTCGTCCGCTCCGCGAACCGGCGCAGCACGGTCCGCAGCTCGCGCTTGACGGAATCGACGGTCTGCCCCGGCACGGTGCGGATATCGAGATAGAGGCTGCACGCATAGGGATTGCGGGAGAGGCGCCACGGCGCGCCGCCCCGAATGGCCGCCAGGGTCACGTTCGGGTGCTCGCCCATGAATGCATGGCGCTGCTCGTATTCCCGCGTCCATTCTGCGATGTCGGCCTGCAGCTCGTGCATCAGCGCGATGGCGTTGACGGTGCCGGGTCGGTTGGCGAGCGCCGAATGGGCGACGGTGCCGGCGACCGTGATGCGCAGCCAGATGCAGCCCATGTTGGCGGTGCAGATGCGCAGCCCCGTCGGCTCCACCAGCACGGCGTAGTCGGCCGTAACACCGTGCGTGACCAGATATTTGCTGCCGGCGCCGTATCCGGAATATTCGATGCCCTGGAACTCCTCGACCGGCGCTTTCTCGATCTCGCCGACCACCGCGCCGAGCGAAATATCGCCGGACAGCTTGATCCCGGTCTTGGCGATCGCCTCGACGGCGACGAGGGCCGCGGCCAGCCCGCTCTTCATGTTGTTGGCGCCGAGACCCCAGATCCAGCCGTCCCGTTCGACCGCCTTCGGCTTGAAGCCGTCCCCGACGAGGTGCTCCTCGGCGCCGCTGTAGGACGTGTCCATATGGCCGGTGAACAGCAGGTTGATGCCGTCGCCGCGTCCCGTCAGATGGCCGA
>CAYVBN010000179.1:0-15270 GCA_964449645.1 uncultured Hyphomicrobiales bacterium | reverse complement strand
CCAAGCTCGCCGACACGGTTGCTTCCCATCTGGCAGTCAAGATTCCCGACAAGCAAGGCATCCTGGAGACGCCGTCAGTTGCCGAGCGGCTTGAGAAGGTGCTGGGGCTGATGGAGAGCGAAATCTCCGTATTGCAGGTAGAGAAGCGCATCCGTACCCGCGTGAAGCGGCAGATGGAGAAGACGCAGCGCGAGTACTACCTCAACGAGCAGATGAAGGCGATCCAGAAGGAACTCGGCGACGAGGAAGGACGCGACGAGCTGCAGGAGCTCGAGGACAAGATCAAGAAGATCAAGCTCTCGAAGGAAGCGCGCGAGAAGGCGCAGCATGAGCTCAAGAAGCTGCGCCAGATGTCGCCGATGTCCGCAGAGGCGACGGTCGTGCGCAACTACCTCGACTGGCTGCTGTCGATCCCGTGGGGTCGCAAGTCGAAGATCAAGAAGGACCTCGTGCACGCGCAGGAGATCCTCGATCACGATCACTTCGGCCTGGAAAAGGTCAAGGAGCGTATCGTCGAGTATCTCGCCGTCCAGAGCCGCGCCAACAAGCTGACCGGCCCGATCCTGTGCCTTGTCGGCCCGCCCGGCGTCGGCAAGACCTCGCTCGGCAAGTCGATCGCCAAGGCGACCGGCCGCGAGTTCGTGCGCGTGTCGCTCGGCGGCGTGCGTGACGAGGCCGAGATCCGCGGCCACCGGCGCACGTATATCGGCTCGATGCCTGGCAAGATCATCCAGTCGATGCGCAAGGCCAAGACGGCGAATCCGCTGTTCCTGCTCGATGAGGTCGACAAGATGGGCGCCGATTTCCGCGGCGATCCGTCCTCGGCCCTGCTCGAGGTGCTGGATCCCGAGCAGAACCACGCCTTCAACGACCACTATCTGGAGGTCGATTACGACCTCTCGAACGTGATGTTCATCACGACGGCGAACACGCTGAACATCCCTGCGCCCCTCATGGACCGCATGGAGATCATCCGCATCGCCGGCTACACCGAGGACGAGAAGGTCGAGATCGCCAGGAAGCACCTGATGCCGAACGCGATCGCCAAGCACGGCCTCGATGCCAAGGAGTGGTCGATCGAGGACGAGGCGCTGCTCACGCTCATCCGCCGCTACACGCGGGAAGCGGGGGTGCGCAACCTCGAGCGCGAGCTCTCGACGCTCGTGCGCAAGGCCGTCAAGGAGCTGATGACCTCGAAGAAGAAGAGCGTGAAGGTCACGGCGGCGAACCTCTCCGACTATCTCGGCGTGCCGAAGTATCGCTACGGCGAGGTCGAGACCGAAGACCAGGTGGGCGTCGTCACGGGCCTCGCCTGGACGGAGGTTGGCGGCGAGCTGCTCACCATCGAGGGCGTCATGATGCCCGGCAAGGGTAAGATGACCGTCACCGGCAACCTGCGCGACGTGATGAAGGAATCGATCTCGGCGGCGGCGTCCTACGTCCGCTCGCGTGCGGTCGACTTCGGCATCGAGCCGCCGCTGTTCGACAAGCGCGACATCCACGTGCACGTGCCCGAGGGTGCCACGCCGAAGGACGGTCCGTCGGCCGGCGTCGCCATGGTCACGGCCATCGTCTCGGTGATGACCGGCATCCCGGTCCGGCGCGATGTCGCCATGACGGGCGAGATCACGCTGCGCGGGCGCGTCCTGCCGATCGGCGGCCTCAAGGAGAAGCTGCTGGCGGCCCTGCGCGGCGGCATCAAGACCGTGCTGATCCCCGAGGAGAACGCCAAAGATCTGGTCGATATCCCGGATTCCGTGAAGAGTGGCCTGGAGATCATCCCGGTCTCGCGCATGGACGAGGTGCTGACACGCGCCCTGACCCGGAAGCCCGAGCCGATCGAGTGGGACATCACGGCGACCGATGGCAAGGCCGCCGAGAAGCCTCCGGTCGAGGAGGAGCCCTCGGCCCTCACGGCGCACTGAGCGCGCCGGGCACGGCCTGGTTTCCTAGCCCATCTCAGTCATTCCAGCGGCGCCTTCGGGCGCCGCTGGTCGTTTGTGGGGCTGTTGCCTTCTCGGAAGCGGGCTGTCTTTCCCTCGGGATTGCGATGAGGTTGGGCAGCTTCTCCGGGGCGGATCCCGGGCGCGGCGCAGCACGCGCAGCGGTGCGCCGCAGACCCGGGATCGAGGGGCAACTGCGGCGAAATCGGTCCCGGTCCTACAGCGCGGGACTTCGCACCACGCTGTGTCCGGGAGGGACACGGAGGGAGAGGGGCGGAAGAGGATGACTCCGCTCGAAACGGGCGCCGGCGCGCCTCTGCCGATGGCCCGGGAGCGCCACTTGCCCAGCGGCGGGGCAGAAGGCTAAACGGGTCTGCGGGGCGGTTAGCTCAGTTGGTAGAGCGCCTGCTTTACACGCAGGATGTCGGCGGTTCGAGTCCGTCACCGCCCACCACCTTCCCTTTGTCCCGATCCGCAGAAATCGCCCGCCATTCCGACGGCGTCATCCCATAGCGCCGGCGGAACGTCCGGTTGAAATAGGACAGGTCGCCGAACCTGGTGTCGAACGCGATGGTGCTGATCTTCGTGGTCGCGCGGAGCGGGTCGGACAGCAGCCTATGGGCGAAAGCGAGACGCCGCGAGAGCACATAGTCAGTGAATGTCGTGCCGTCTTTCTCGAACAGCCGCTGGACATAGCGCGGATTGAGTCCATGTGACGCCGCGATTGCGGCTGCCGACAGACCGGGATCGCCCAGGCGATCGATGACGGCTTGCTTGATGGCGCGCAATCGTGCGGCGCTGACCCCACGGCACTTGGCGGCCTCGGCGGCGTCCCGCGTCGCGCCGATGGTGAGCGCGACGAGATCGTGAATATGGGGCACGACCTGCCGCCGGAGCTCGGGTAACGCGAAAATGTCCGCCTCATCGAGGGTGCCGAAGTAGGCGAGCAGCAATCGGAGCGCGGGGTTGTCTGCCGGGATCGCCCGGCCGTACGCGCCTTCGATGTCGGCCACGAGCGGCGAGAGCAGACGCACGGGCATGCGCAGCAGCTTGACGGAATTCTGGTCCGGTCCGCCGAACGAAGCTGGCTCGCCGCCGGTCAGGATTACCGCTTCGCCGCCTTGCATATTGAGCGTGCGGCCGAGGTGCTGGACCTCGTAGCCGGAGGTGAGGCCAGCAATCATGATGACGTCGTCATGCTCGATGAACTCGCGGGAACGGCGATAGACCGCGGCCGAACGGGAAGCCGTGTAGGCCGAAAGTCCCGGCATTCGGCGTAATGTCATCGCGGTGTGGAAGGAGTCTCCCGCGCGCGGCTCGACATGCACTTTCTGCAGGTTTCGGCCGAATATCTCGTGCAGCGCCTCTATCCGCTGACGCGGGGCGTAGTCGTCGGTCGAGAATCGAACAACGACGCAATCGTCGTTGCTTCCGTTACTTGCGCTGCCGCTCGAAGCGTTCATTGCCAGGCTCCGGCTCACTGCGTGCTCCGGCACGCGGGCTGCCGAGACAAACTCGTATCGGCTCTCAGGCGCCCGATCTTCGCATCCCTTTCGCGTTCCAAAGGAGACGTAGCTCACTCTCGGTGCGGCGAGGGCCGTCCAAGCTGGCCGCGTCGGTCCCACTCAATTGTCGTGCCGGTCCAAGAACGCCTGGGACGATATTGTTAAGGGATGTGCGCACCGGAGCATTCGTCCGGTCGAAGGTGCGAGCGCACCTCGCAAGACGCGCAGAGTCTCCGCACGGTAAGGACAGTCGGATGAGCGCGGAAGCCGATGCAGTGGGTTTTGCCGCCGCCGGTCTCGTCCTCGCGACCTTCTGCATGCGTTCGATGAGCACGCTGCGTTGGGTCGCCATCGCCAGCAACGTGGCCTTCATCGCGTACGGCTATCTCGGCGGCCTCGCGCCTGTCCTGCTGCTGCATTTGCTGCTGCTGCCGGTCAATGTCTACCGGCTGGCGCAACTGCGCTGGGCTCACGTTCGCGGCGATCCGACCCGGGACAGCGGCGAGCGCGGGTCCGGCTCGAATGGCCCGCCACGAACTGCGGGGTGGGCGCTTTGAACGTCCACGGAGGCGAGGGGCGGACGAGGGTTATCATGATGGAAGCCATGACGACTCGGTCGTACGTGCTCGGCCATTCGGGACTGAGCTCCGGCGACTGGCGCTGCAGTCGGCCTTCTGGGGCGAACTGACCGAAGAGGTCTTCCGACGCGCCGGGATCGGAGCGGCCTGCACGTCCTCGACGTGGGCTCGGCGCCGGCGACGTGGCTCTTCTGACAGCAAGGCTGGTCGGGCCGACGGGAAGCGTGCTTGGCATCGACCGCTCGGAAGAGGCGGTCGAACGGGCATCCGCGCGGGCCGCTGATTCGTTATTTCGGACAGTCCGGCCTCTCTAGGAGACCGGGAGTCAGGAACGCCGCTCCATGGCCTTCCTACGGGCTCGGGCGCCAGACCAGAACAGCGAGATTTCCGGTTCGGAGCATCGCGTCGCATGTCCAATCGTCAGGCACGTTGGCCAGGCGGCGTGCGCGCGGAAGGGTGTCGACGAGCGAATCGGCCTCGATCGCCTCGGACGTTCTGGCGCCGTGAGGACGTGTGATTTCGACGTCGACTCTCACGGCTCACCCCTCCTTGCTGATCTTCTCGCGCGCGGCGTTGGCGAGATAGGCCGAGCGGGTCAAGCCCTGCGCGGCCGCCGCCTCGTCGATCGCGGCGAGCAAGCCGGCGTCGATTGACAGATTGGCTTTCTGGTTGCGACCGGCGTCGAGCACCAGCGGGACGAGGACGATCGCAGCGCCGTCGGCGAGCGCCTTGGCAATCTCGCGGTCCTGGCGCAGGGTTTCGGCGCGGCGCGCGGCGGGCAGCTTCTCGCCGTCATTCAGGGCGTCCTGGGCCCAATCGCGCACGGCCGCGACGGCGTTGGCGAATGCCTCGTCGAGCGTGGCGCCTTGCGCGGTGCAACCGGGAAGATCCGGGACGACGACGCCGTAGGCGCCGGCCTTTCCATCGATCAAAGCAACGTAACGCATGTGCGGCCTCCTATTTGAGCCAGCCGGCGACCTTGGCGATTTCGCGGGCCACGCCGGGCGACAGGGTGCGATGGCGCGGCACGGTGATGCGGCCGGGCCGGTCGGGATGCTTGTAGAGGTCATGCGAGCCGCCATGTCGGCCGATCCACCCCTCGCGCTCGAGACGGGCGACGATCTTGTTGTGGTTCGTCTCGGGGGTCGTGTTCGACATCGCGCGACGGCTCCGTTTATGCGCAAATATAGGCGCATAATGGCCGCCGCGTCAACAGTCTATGCGCCTAAATATGCGCCGCCGATTCTCGCGCGCCGCATTCGCCAGACCAGATAGGCCGAGCGGGTCGTCGCTTTCGGTCATTTGGATCCGCCGCCGCCGGTGGGGCCGATCTCAATCGTGACCGGTCGAAAATCGGTCGCCAATTCGGTCGGTTGCCCATGAGACTTCGGAACGACTTCGGAACAAAGGGTCGACGAAAGTGTCACAAGCGCCGGATCTGTGACACTTCCTCAATCCCGCCGCTCATCTAAGTCATTGATTAGATGGCGGGAGCGACGGGGCTCGAACCCGCGACCTCCGGCGTGACAGGCCGGCGCTCTAACCAACTGAGCTACGCCCCCGGAAAGCCGCATCTTTTCGGCTGCCGAACGGTGGCGGTCAGATACGATCGGGCCCCCGGGAAGTCAAGGCGGAACAGGATTCGGCCACATCGAGGTGGCGAATCGCCACAAAATTAGCGGGTTTCCTTGCAGGCCTATTTAGAATCCCCACAAAAATAGGGGTTTTCTGCACTTGCACGTAGGCAAGGCATGCGGAAAACGCTATGTCATCGCTGTTTTCGGGCGTTCGACGATTCCGCATACCACCGATTGGTCTCTTGAAAGGAGCTCCCAGGGCGGCCAAGACCTCTAATCCGACTGTTACGCTGAAGCATCTCGCGGCCGCGATCGCTGCCGATCACGAGATGGCGAAGAAGCAATCCGAGGCCATCCTCAACGATCTCGTCGGGATGATGGTGAAGCACCTGAAGAAGGGCGACCGCATCCGCATCGGCGGCCTCGGCATCCTGCAGGTCCGCAAGCGCGCCGCGCGCATGGGCCGCAATCCCGCGACGGGCGAGCCCATCAAGATCAAGGCCAGCAAGAAGGTGGCCTTCCGCGCGGCGAAGGAATTGAAAGAAGCCATCTGATTCCGGCGCGAGCCGCCCGATGATCCCGGTGCGACCGTTCGCCTTGCCGCGAACGGGACGCCCGGGATTTTCGTTTTCGGAAGGAAGCAAGAGTCCCGGACGCCACAGCGCCACAGACGGAGCACGGTGTGGGTCGTCCACTCTGAACGCTTAACTCTTTGCGGAGACCAGATGGCGGCTAAGCACGCCCTCTGGATGCGGCGGAACAACAGCAGCACACCAGTCTGCCCATCGCCGCCAAACTCGACACCTCGCATCGCAAATCCCGGCTGAATTCCGTGCCGCCGCGCGGTTGACTGTGTGAAAACGACCGGCCGTCCAGGCGGACGCAAATGCCGGCGGAATCCGCGGGAGGATGCTGAGAACGGGAGGCACAGGTCGACTTCGCAGGACTTGGCGGGAAGCCGGGCTCCGCGGGAAGGTGAAGGACGCACGGCCACGCGGAAATCGACCCGGGAACGACAAAGCCCGGCCATGAGCCGGGCTTTGGTCCGAACGGGCGTGGTGGAACCGTTACGGTTGCACGGCCCGTGTTCGAGTCTCCTGGCTCAGCGGGCGCATGAAGCCGATCACCGCGCCCGTCAAGGCGCTTCCGGTCAGCAGGACCGAGGCCCCGACCACGAGCAGCGCGATCATGGTCAGTATGCCGGTGTAGATCCCGATCACGGCCAGGATGCCGAGGACGATCGCGGCGAGTCCGGCGAGGGCTTGCGCCGCGGACGAGCCGGCTGCCATGTCGCTCGCGAGGATCTCGGTGGCGGTCCTCGGAAGCTCGGGCTGCGTCGCGCTTGCCTTCAGCATCTGCAGACGAGAGATCGAGGTGCTGCTCAGCAGAAGCGCGCTGCCAAACACGATCACGGCCACCGCGGCCAGGATGTCGGACTTGATCCCCACGAGGTCCAGCACGCCGAGGACGATCCCGGTCGCGCCCCCGAGGAACAGAGCCGACAGGCTGCTGCCGCCGAACTCGACGGCCGAAGCGGCCCTGCCGCTGGGATACAGAACATGTGCATACTCGGAAAGCATCGCTCCGCCGTGGATCAAAAGAGCCACGCCGAAGACGATGACCGCAATGGCGACGATCGTGGTCGAGGCAATTCCGGCAAGCGCCACGATGGCGAGCACGACCGTTGCGAGCCCTCCTATGGCATCAACGAATGCGCCGCTGCCGGCGCCTTCTAGGGATGTGCTTTCGGCGAACATCATCGACATGAAAGCCTCCTATCGATATTCGCGCCCCGCTTTTCTGATCAGGCGCAAAGCCGTCCGGCTCGTGGGACGGAGCCGGACGCCGTGCGTGTCTGGGTGGATGTGGAAACAACGTGCGGACGCACCCCGCTGTTCCGGGCGGGATTGGATTGTCGCACGACACAATGTCTCGTTCGTCGGAGAGACGATCTTGGGCTCCCATTGCGTCCATGCCGGCGGCCTTTCGATGAAGCACGGTATGGGGTGAAGCCGAAGGGAATCTATTTTCTCTGCTCGCGCATTCCGGAAAGGACGCTCCGCAGCAACAAAGCACGACGGAATATCGTCCTACCGTCGAGAAGGACTTTCCACCGTCGCCGCCGTTTGCGGCATTGAATTTCCGGAGCGCTCGTTCCGGACTGAAATACTCCTCATCTGGGGACGCGTGAAAAATAGGAATGATGTTCTGGAGAATTGCGCTTCGGCGGAAGCAGGTTCGCCGCCACTCTGCTCGGATGAAAACGAATTCTTCCCGTTGACAGCAGAAAAAAGTCGCCGCTGTGTCGGTTTCATGAACTTTCGAGAGTCAGACGGCGGCGCGCCGATCGATTTGCATCCAGATGCATTTCAGAACGGAAGCGGCGTATCGGAAGCCGAACGCGAGCTCGCCGCGACTGCACGAGAGCTCGATGGCGCGCTTCGGAATCTCCCGCCAGGCGAGCGCATCGCAAGGCTCCAGCGGGAGGTCGGGGGCAGGATCGTCTTCACCACAAGCTTCGGTCTGGAGGATCAGGTCGTCCTCGAATTGATCCGGGAGCAGGCGGTCGACCTCGATGTGGTGACGCTCGATACCGGACGGCTGTTCGCGGAGACCTACGAGCTCTGGGCCGAAACGGAACGCCGTTACGGCCGGCGTATCCGGGCGGTCTACCCGCGACAGGACGAGCTCGAACGATTGGTCGCTCGGCAGGGCATCAATGGTTTCTACGAATCGCGCGAGGCGCGATCGGCCTGCTGCGACGTGCGCAAGGTCGAACCGCTCGCGCGGGCCCTGGCGGGCGCCGGGGCCTGGATCACAGGTCTGCGCGCGGACCAGTCGGCGCATCGTCAGGCGATGCGGGTGGTGGAAGCCGACGCGGCGCGTGGCCTGTTGAAGCTCAACCCGCTCATCGATTGGACGCGTGAGGCCGTGCTCGCTTTTGCCCGGCAGCATGACGTGCCGATCAATCCGCTGCATGCGCGGGGTTTCCTGTCGATCGGCTGCGCCCCCTGCACGCGCGCGGTCCGTCCCGGCGAGCCGGAGCGCGCCGGACGGTGGTGGTGGGAGGCGGAGGGGCAGAAGGAATGCGGGCTCCACCTCGACAGCGAGGGGCGCCTGGTGCGCAAGCGGCAATCCGACGGACAGGGGGCGGCGCCGTGATTCAGCTCTCGCATCTCGACAGGCTGGAGGCGGAAAGCATCTTCGTCATCCGCGAGGCCGTGGCCGAGTGCGCCAACCCGGTCCTGCTGTATTCGATCGGCAAGGATTCGGCCGTGCTGCTGCACCTCGCCATGAAGGCCTTCTACCCGGGAAAGCCGCCATTTCCGCTGCTGCACATCGATACGACCTGGAAATTCCGCGAGATGATCGCCTTTCGCGACCGGCGCGTGCGCGAGTTGGGCCTCGAGCTGATCGTGCACACCAACCACGACGGATTGGCCGCCGGCATAAGCCCATTCGCGAGCGGGTCGCGCCTCTATACCGACGTGATGAAGACCCAGGCCCTGCGGCAGGCGCTCGACCAGCACGGGTTCGATGCCGCCTTCGGCGGCGCGCGGCGCGACGAGGAAAGATCACGGGCCAAGGAACGGGTGTTCTCGTTGCGCTCGCCCGAGCACCGCTGGAACCCCAAGCGCCAACGGCCGGAGCCGTGGCGGCTCTTCAACACGCGACTGCGTCCGAAGGAGAGCGTACGGGTGTTCCCGCTGTCGAACTGGACGGAACTCGACGTGTGGACCTACATCGCGCGCGAGAACATTCCAATCGTTCCGCTGTATTTCGCCGCCCCTCGTCCGGTCGTGCGCCGCGACGGGCAGTGGATCATGCGCGACGACGACCGCCTGCAGCTCGCACCCGGGGAGACGGTCGAGGCCAGGATGGTCCGGTTCCGCACGCTCGGCTGCTATCCGCTGACCGGCGCAGTCGAAAGCGAGGCCGCGACACTTCCCGACATCATCGCCGAGATGCGGAGTGCGCGCAGCTCCGAACGGCAGGGTCGTCTGATCGACCATGATGGAGCGGCCTCGATGGAACAGAAGAAACAGGAAGGGTACTTCTGATGCAGGTCCGCGGCGTGGCGCGTGCGGAGCGCCAAATCGATGATACCGGGCTCCGCGCCAAGGCGCCCGCGGCCGAGCTGTCCGCCGGCGCGGGCGGGCTGTTGCGGTTCATCACCTGCGGCTCGGTCGACGACGGAAAGTCGACGCTGATCGGCCGGCTGCTGTACGATTCCCAGCTTCTGCTCGACGATCAGCTGACAGTTCTGGAAAGGGAATCCCGCCGTTACGGGACGCGGGCCGGAGGACTGGATTTCGCGCTGCTTGTCGATGGTTTGGCGGCGGAACGCGAACAGGGCATCACCATCGACGTCGCCTACCGATACTTCGCGACGGCGCGGCGCTCGTTCATCGTCGCCGATACGCCCGGTCACGAGCAGAACACGCGCAACATGGCGACCGGCGCTTCCACGGCGGATCTCGCGGTCATTTTGGTCGACGCCCGCAAGGGCCTGTCGCCGCAGACGCGGCGGCATTCGTTCATCGTGTCGATGCTCGGCGTGCGCCATGTCGTTCTCGCGGTGAACAAGATGGACCTCGCTGGCTATTCGCAGAGCCGGTTCGAGGCGATCGTCGCGGAGTATCAGGCGAGCACGCGCGACCTCGATTTCACCTCGGTCGTCGGCATTCCCGTCTGCGCCGTGACGGGCGAGAACGTCACGGCACACTCGCCGGCCATGCCGTGGTACACGGGCCCGCATTTGCTCGATCATCTCGAGAGCGTCGAGGTGGCGGCGGATTATGTCGACAGCGCGTTCCGGTTTCCGGTTCAGTGGGTGAGCCGTCCGAACCCGGATTTCCGCGGCTATGCGGGGACGATCGTGAGCGGGGCGGTCAAGCCCGGCACGCGCGTCGGCATCTGGCCCGGCGGCCGCCGCACCGTCGTGTCGGATATCGTGACCGCGGAAGGCTCGCTCGCCCGGGCGGGAGCGGGGCAGTCGGTTACGATCACGCTCGCGGACGATGTCGATGTGTCCCGCGGCGACGTCCTGGTGTGCAACGACGCCGCGGTGCATGTCGCATCAGCGCTGGCGGCACGGCTCCTGTGGATGTCCGACGACCGGCTCGACGCGGGCGCGTCGTTCCTGCTCAAGCTCGGGACCCGCACCGTGGCCGCGAAAGTGGCGGCGATTCACGGCAAGGTCGACATCGCCACCTATGCCCAGGTCGCCGCGGCGGCGCTTGGCCCGAACGACATCGCCCGCGTGACCCTTATCCTCGACGCGCCGCTGGTCTTCACCGACTATCGTCAGAACCGCGAGCTGGGCGGGTTCATCCTGATCGACCGCCTCAGCAACGATACGGTCGCGTTGGGACTGGTCGAGGGCGTGCCGGACGAGCCGCGGACCGTCATCGATCTGCCATCGCGGGCCGCGAGAGCCGTCTCCTCTGTGCGACGGGCAACCGGCGCCCTTGGCACGTGGTTTCGCAATACCCGGGAGAAGCCGCTGCGCAGCTTCGTCAAGGCGCTGACTTGGCGGACGACCGGCAGCATCGACACCTTCATGCTGTCGTTCATCTTCACCGGCAATGCCAAGCTGTCGGCGGCGATCAGCTTGACCGAAATCGCGACCAAGCTCGCGCTCTACTATGCGCATGAGCGCATCTGGGCGCACGTGGAGTTGGGGGTGAAGCGGCGCCGGTAAAGTGCCTTCTCTCAGCCGATCATTGTTGCTGGTGGCTCGTATCCCGGGCGCGGCGCAGCACGCAGTGATGCGCCGCAGAACCGGGAACCATAGCAAATCGCATTGGGTGGTCCCGGTTCTGCACCGCACCGCTACGCGCTGCGCCCGGGACACGAGGCTGAGGGCGAGGCGCGGCTCAGAAGCTCGTAATGTTCGCTAGCAAGCGGGTTCGACGGCTCCCACTCACCCGCGATAGACCGGCTCCGGCTGCGCGAAGAAGCTCCACAGGATGTGGTAGACCAGCATGTAGTTCTTCTGCTGGAAGCTCGCGTGCGAGATGCCCGGCATCACCGCAAAGTGCTTGTCGGGGTTGGGCAGGCGGCGGAAGAACTCGACGAGATCGTCGAAGCTCGCGATTCCATCCCACTGTCCGCGCATCACCATTGTCGGCATGGTGATCTTTTCCGGATCGACGACCGGAAGGCGAGAGCACATATCGACATAGGTCCCGGTCGGCACCGAATCGTCGAGCGACAGGATGGCGTCGGCGAAAGCGTCGATGACGCGATCCTCGGCCGTGCCGGGATGGTCGCGGTTGAAGATCGAGTAGACGAAGGCCCTGTCGATCGGACGGCGGTTCTTGGACTGGAATTCCGGAAGCTTCTTGCGCCGGTCGGCGAGCGTTGGGCTGCCTTCGCCGGTCCACACCATGGCGTCGAGCGCGAGTCTGGCGACGAGTTCGGGATGGCGCTGGGCGAACAGGGCGGCGCGCAGCGCGCCCGAGGAGATCCCGTAGACCATCAGCGGGCGCTTGCCGCGCAGCTTCTGGATGTAGGTGGCGGCGGCGAAGCAGTCATCGGCGCCCTGGGCGATCGGCGCGTTGTTGTCGCGGCCCTTCTCCGAGCGGCCGTATCCCTCCATGTCGACGCACCACGTGTCGAAGCCGCGGGTGGCGAACCAGTCCATGACGGACGAGTCGGGCCGCCCCGGAACCTGCAGGTCGAAGGTGGGCTGCGAGGCCATGGACGAGCCGTGTACGAACAGCACGGTCGCCGAGGTCTTGGCGGGATCGCCGGCGTATTTTTCCCACAGGAACAGCTTCACGCCGCCGTCCTTGGTGGTCCAGTGCTCCTCGCCCCGCACGTTGGTGTTGTGCGCGGCCGTCGCCGTCACGTCGTTCATCGACTCGTCCTCTTGAGGGGCGGCGAGGGGGCCCGCCGTCCGATGTCATGTTCGCTTCGTTTAGAGCATCTTCCGGCGAAATTGGTACTGCTTCGGCGCGAAAATGCGGTCAAATGTGAAATTTAGGGCGCGTTCCGATTCAATCAAACCGGAACGCGCCCTCATGTCGAATTGCCTTACTGGAAGATCTCGTTGAACTGGCGCTTCACCCGCGCCGTTTCCTTCTCGATCTCATCGTAGTCGACCGGAATCGACTTCACTTCGGAAAGCTTGGGGCTGCCGGCCGGAGGATCGATGTCGGTCCGGGCCGCGTAGCCGCCGTCCTCGGGGAAGAGCTTCTGCGTTGCGTCGCTCAGCATGAACTCGGCAAAGAGCTTGGCGGCGTTCGGATGCGGAGATCCTTTCACCACCGCGGTCGGCGACGGAATGATGAGCGCGCCTTCGCTCGGATAGATCGTGACGAGCGGATGTCCCTTCTTACGATCCGCAGCGGCGTAGGAGTCGAGGATGCCAGCGGCAACGAGCCGTTCGCCGCTCTTGAGCATGTCGGAGACCTGCTGGTTCCCCGGCACGACCATCATCTCGTTCTGTCGCAGCTTCTTGTAGTAATCCCAGGAAAGTTTCTTCGCGAGCGTCGCGACCGTCATCAACCCGAGCGAGGTGAAAGAGGGGTCGGTGGTGACGAGCTTGCCCTTGTACTTGGGATCGGTCAGGTCGCTCCAGGTCTTCGGCGCGTCCGCTCCGGTCAATTTGTCACTGCGAGCGACGATGGCGATCATGTTGAGGCGCTGGGCAACCCAAGCACCATCCGGATCTTTGGCAGGCTCCGGAACCTTGTCGAAATTCGCCGGCTTGAAGGCGACGAACGTGCCCTTTTTGGCGAGCGCCATCGAGGCCGCCGGATCGGAGGTCGTCAGCACGTCAGCGGCCGCGCGGCCGCCCTGGATCTCCTGAAGGAAGCGGCGGAGGATCGCCGATCCGCCCGAGCGGAACAGCTCGACGTGAATCCCGGTGGACGTTTCGAACTGCTTGGCGATCTTGTTCGCGGTCTCGATCGGCGTCGAGGTGTACCAGACGACCTTGCCTTCCGATTTGGCGGCCGCGGCATCAACCGCGTCTGCGGCATGCGCTGGAGTGCCGAACTGCCATACGAGCGCCGCTGCCCCGAGCAAAAGCCATCCGCGCCGGCTCAATCTCGTCATTTTTTTCCTCCGTTCTGGCGGGCGCGCCGCCCGCACCGTCGTTACGCCTTGTCCGCGGACGAGCGCGGAAAGACGCTGATCTGCCCGCCGTCGACAGCCATGGCAACGGTGTCGCCGACGCCGAAGCGCAGCTTCGGGTGGGTCTGTACTTTCAGAGCCTCCCCAGACGCGAGCACGACATCATATTCGCAGATGTTGCCGAGAAAGATGCGGTCAGTGACCTTGGCCTCTGCGTGATCCTGCCGCATGGCCGCGTCCGGCCCGAGGATGACGTCCTCCGGCCGCACGGCGAGGTCGACATCGTCTCCGGTGCGAATCCCGGCCGGAAGCAGCCCCTCGATGACCAGATTGCCGTTGACCTGAAGCTTGCCTTTTCCGTTGGCGGCTTCGACCACGCGGGCGGGAACGAGGTTCACGCGCCCCATGAAATCCGCAACCATGCGGTTGACGGGACGCATGTAGATTTCGTGCGGCGGCCCGAATTGCTGTAGCCGCCCGGCATGGATGACGGCGACCTGATCGGAGAGCGCCATCGCCTCGGCCTGGTCGTGCGTCACGTAGATGAAGGTGATGCCGGTGCGTCGCTGAAGCTGCTTGAGCTCCGTGCGCATGCGTTCGCGCAGCTTGGCGTCGAGATTGCTCAGCGGCTCGTCGAGCAGGAGAATCTCCGGCTCGACCACGAGGCTGCGCGCCAGCGCCACGCGCTGCTGCTGGCCGCCGGAGAGCTCGCTCGGCAACCGGTTCTCCAGGCCGGAGAGGTTGACGAGCGCGAGCGCCGTTTCGACCTGCTCACGCGCCTTCGCGGCCGGGACCTTGCGCAGGCGCAGGCCGAACACGACGTTCTCGAACACGGTCTTGTGCGGCCAGACGGCATAGTTCTGGAACACCATGCCCATGCCGCGATTTTCCGGCGGCACCACGCTGCCCTTGGCCGAGAGAAGCCGGTCGCCGACGTGAATGGTGCCGTGATCGGGCGCCATGTAGCCGGCGATGAGGCGCAGCGTCGTCGTCTTTCCGCAGCCGCTCGGGCCGAGCAAGGTGACGAACTGATTGTCCAGAATGGTCAGCGAGAGATCGTTGATGGCCGGCATCTCGGAAGCCGCGCCATAGCTCTTCGACAACTCCTTGATCGTGATTGCCGCCATGAGTCGATTGATCCGGTTTAGGCCGCGGCCCCGTAAGTGGGGCGCTGCGATTGGCCACCGAGACGTCCGGCGAGCCAGATCGCGGCGGCGATGATGACCACGTTGACAATCGCCAGCGCGGCGACCGGCTCCGTGTAGCCGGTCTCGTACAGGTTGTAGACGGCGACGGCCAGCGTGATCGAGCTGGAGCTGAACAGCAGGATCGAGGCGCTGAGCTCCTGGATCGCCGGAACGAAGACCAGCAGCCAGCCGGCGAACAGGCCGGGGCGGGCCAGCGGCAGGGTGACATAGCGCATGGTGGTGCCCCAGGAAGCGCCGAGGATGCGGGCACTTTCCTCGAGCGAGGGATCGATCTGGCGCAGCGAGGCGCCCGCCGCCCGCACGCCGAGCGGGATGAAGCGGGCGATATAGGCGAGCAGCAGGATGGCCAGCGTGCCGTAGAGCGGCAGCGGCAC
>CAYVBN010000178.1:0-9346 GCA_964449645.1 uncultured Hyphomicrobiales bacterium | reverse complement strand
CGCGCGAATTCGTTCTATACTTCGCCGGGGGCCTGATCGGAGTGCCGACGGAATGTCCGAGCGTCACGCACGGGGCAGCCTTCGCGGATCCTACGGCGTCTCGCGGGTGATCGTCGCGTCCGCCCGCGCGAAGGGCGGCCGATGATGCACGGGACGGCCTCGCTCAATACCCCGGCCCTGAGCGTCGAAGGCGTAAGCCACCGATATGGGACGCGCACGGCGCTCAAGGACGTCATCTTCACGATTGCGCCCGCGACCTTCGCGGTCCTGCTCGGGCTCAACGGGGCCGGCAAGAGCACCCTCTTCTCGCTCATCACCCGCCTCTATGCCATCCAGCACGGCCACATCCGTATCTTCGACTTCGACGTCTCACGCCGGCCGAGCGAGGCGCTGCGTATCCTCGGCGTCGTGTTCCAGCCGCGCACCCTCGATCTCGACCTCTCCGTCCGGCAGAATCTGACCTACCACGCCGCCCTGCACGGCATCGGCAAGCGCGATGCGCTTATCCGGGCCGACGAGGTGCTCGCCCGCATCGCGCTCGCCGACCGCGCGAAGGACAAGGTGCGCAACCTGTCGGGCGGGCAGATGCGGCGGCTCGAGATCGCCCGGGCGTTGCTGCACCGTCCGCGTCTGCTCGTCCTCGACGAACCGACGGTCGGCCTGGACATCAAGTCGCGCGCCGACATCCTCGGCCACGTCCGGACTCTCGTCGCGCAGGAGAATGTCTCTGTGCTCTGGGCGACGCACCTGATCGACGAAGTGCTGCCGCAGGACGACGTCGTCGTGCTGCACCAGGGCCAGGTGCTCGCCCATGACACGGCCGCGGAGATCGTCGCCGCGACGCAGACGGACGACATCCGTTCGGCCTTCACCAAACTGACCCAGAGCGCCGACCTCGCAGTCTCGGGAGACGTCTCGTGAGCACCGACGTCGCAACACATCCGGCCCGCGGCTTCACGCTCGCCCAATACGCGATCTGCCTGAAGGGGATCGTCTGGCGCGAGGCGCTGCGCTTCGTGCATCAGCGCGAACGCTTCGTCGCCGCCCTGGTCCGCCCGCTCGTCTGGCTCTTCATCTTCGCAGCCGGGTTCCGGCAGGTGCTCGGCGTTTCCATCATTCCGCCCTACGACACTTACGTGCTCTACGAGGACTACGTCACGCCCGGATTGATGCTCCTGATCCAGCTCTTCAACGGCATGCAGTCCTCGCTGTCGATGGTCTACGATCGCGAGATGGGCAACATGCGCACCCTGCTCGTCAGCCCCCTGCCGCGCTGGTACCTGCTCTCCTCGAAGCTCATGGCCGGCATGGCCGTCTCGCTGCCGCAGGTCTACACGTTTCTGGCGATCGCCTGGCTGTGGGGCATCGAACCGCCGCCGCTCGGCTATCTCGCCGCGCTGCCGGCGCTCGTCCTTACCGGCCTCATGCTCGGCGCGCTCGGCATGCTGATCTCGTCCATCAGCAAGCAGCTCGAGAACTTCGCCGGCGTGATGAACTTCGTCATTTTCCCGATGTTCTTCGCCTCCTCCGCGCTCTACCCGCTCTGGCGCGTGCGGGAGGGAAGCCCCTATCTTTATTACATCTGCCAGATCAATCCCTTCACGCATGCCGTCGAGCTCGTTCGCTTCGCGCTCTATCTGCAGATGAACTGGGTCTCGCTGGCGGTGGTCGCGGGATGTACCGCGCTGTTCATGGTCGGGGCCATGCTTGCCTACGACCCGTCGCGCGGAATTCTGGCCCGCCGGGGCGAGCCGGGAGGCGGAGCATGAGACATCTCATCATTGCCGCTGCGGTCTTTGGCCTGGCGAGCCCGGCTTTCGCCGCCGACCCGCGCTATCCGGACTGGCCGTGCAACCAGATCAAGGTGCCGGAACTGTCCGCCGCCGCCGTCTGGACCGGCCCATCGATCGACAATGTCGACGACGCCTGGCGCAAGGACCCGGCGCTCGCCGATCTCGTGGCCCGTGTCTCCGCCCGGCGCACGCCGATCGATGACGCCCGCAAGGCGATCGCCGAGTTCGTGACCGGCAGCGACGCGGAGCGTCAGGACAAGGCCAAGCTGCTGTTCGCCGGCGTGTTCGCCACGCTCAACCATGAGCGCAGCGCCGTGATGGACGGCATCGAGCGCTTCTCGCGCAGGCAGAAGCAATTCGCCGAGAAGATCCGCACCGACGCCGAGAAGGCGCGCGAATTGTTGAGCGCCCCCGATCACGACCAGAGCAAGGCGGACGCGCTGGCCACCGACGTCGACTGGGAGATGCGGATCTACGACGAGCGGCACAAGACCATCGGCTATGTCTGCGACGTTCCGGTCCAGATCGAGCAGCGCCTGTTCGCGCTCGCGCGCGCGATCCAGCAAGCGCTCGAATGACGTCCGCTTGCGGATGGTCCAGCGAAGCGTCAGCGGTTCACGAAGTGAGCGCGACCGCGCTCTATTGCGGACGCGGCGCCGGCTCCGTGGCCGCGAGCGGAAGGCCGGCCTCGGCCCATCCGTCAGTGCCGTCGGGGTACCAGGCCACGTTCGAATAGCCCAGCGTGAGCGCGCGCTTGGCGGCGTTCCACGACATCCAGCAATTCCGCAGGCAGTAGAAGACCACGGCGCGGGAGAGATCGCCGCCCGTGACCTGCGCGAGCCCGGCCTTGAAATAGGCTTCGGTCGCGGCCGCGAGTTCGCCGTAACCGGTGTCGGAAAGCCAGATGCTCCCCGGCACGTCCAGGCGTGGCTTGTCGCGCCAGATCGTGCCGGCGGGCAGATTGGCCGGACGCGGCGCGCGCGGCAGCACGTCGACGAAGGCGGCTCCCGCGCGCCACAGCGCCTCCGCTTGCGTGGTCGTCAGCACACGCGCGCCCTTGAGCGTCCTCGGGGTCGGCGCGCGATAATTGTCCTGGCGATAGCTCTCGGGCTCGGGAGGCCCGTCTTGCCCGCGCGCCGTGCCCGCGACGAGGCAAGTGACAACGACCAGGCCCGCGAGCCCGATCGCCCATATCGGGGCCCGGCGTAGCCTCACGCCGCCGTCCTGGGCCGGCCTTCCGATTGCGGCGCGATCGTTTCCGAAGCGCAGTGCCGATGTGGCGCGATCATGCGTCAGTTCCCGCCGGGGGCCTGGGTGATCAGGTGATCCTGATCGTCGAGCAGCGGGACGCCATAGCTCAGCAGGATTTTGCTGATGGCGGGCTGGTTCTCCTGGATGAGCCGGTTGAGCTGACGTTTCCATTCCTGGTCGGAGAACCGCACCCCCATGGCGATCCGATACGCGAGGCGCGGCCCGGTCGTCTCCTTCGTCAGCGGCACTACGCTGATCGGCGGCGAAGCCTGCTTGGCGTAATAGCCGGCCATCGGGCCCCAGAGAATTCCGGCGTCGATCTCGCCCTTTTCGATGTCCGCCGTCATGGCGGCCGCCGAGGAATCGACGCGCGTGTCGACCACCAGCGGATAGGGCTTGGCCTTCGCCATGAGCCCGTTGAGGATCATGTTGTTGCCCGGCGGCGTGCCGGCGACGATCCCGATGTGCTTGTCCTTGAGCCGCGGATCGGAAATCCGATCGACGCCTTCGAGATCGCTGCCCTTCTTGAAGATCAACGCATAAGTGGTTCGATAATAGGGATTCGTGACCTGCACGATGTCGTCGCCCTGCGGCACGCCCATGATGACGTCGCAGTGATGCGTGCCGAGGGTGTTGCGCACGAAGCCGGTCGATTCGGGATACCACGTGTAGGCGAGGCCCTTGCCGAGCTTCGCGGCGAGGAGTTCGGCGATCTTGTTCTCGAAGCCCTCGCCCTTTTCGGTGGAGAACGGCATGTTGTGCGGATCGGCGCACACCCGCAGCGTCTTCGGATCGATCAGTTCGAACGACGATAGCGGGCGTTCCGCTCCTTGCGCCCGAACGCCGTGAATATTGGAAAGCAACGCCGCCGTCCCCCCCGCACAAGCGAGCAGAACGGCCAACTTCCAATCGAAAACCGATCTCGTCATTGCTCTTCCGAGCCTGTCTGCGGCCTCAGCCCTTCTGGCCGAGACAACTGTTCTCCGCTTCGTCGGCGGATTTCGGCTTGTCCTCGTGCTTCGGCGGCCGTCTGCGCGGGACCGCGTCGTTCGCCCGCGCACGCAGATAGACGTAGATATCGTCGAGATAGCACATCACGTTCGGATTGGTTGCGAACGCCGGCATCACGTTTTCGGATGCCGTATTGACGTTCTTGCGGCCGTTGACGACGACATTGATGAAATCGGAGTAGCTCATCGTCTTCAGCGAATTCGCCAATGCCGGAGCGTAGGTCGAGCCTTCTCCGTCCGGTCCGTGACACACGTGACATTCCGCGTGGTAACGGCGATATCCCGAATAGGTCGGCCAGTCGACCGTGCCGTCGCTTTGCACCTTGTAGGTCGGATTTCCATCCTTGTCGTAGTATTTGCTGTCCTCGTTCTTGACCGCGGTCGGATCGCCCGATCCATCGGCAAAGACGGGCTCCATCCGGGCACAGAACACTCCCGCGGCCAACACCATGGCCATGATCAAGTATTTCACGAGCAATATCCTTGCGCTGAGGGCCGGCGCCGGGGCCGTGCACGGCCGAGCCGTTGGACACAGCTTCCGGCGCGCGACCTGCGCCGCGCGCCGGAGTGGGGTCGTGTCAATCTAACGACCGCTCAGCTTCCCGGCAGGGCGAACACGGTGAGCTGGCCGCCCAGTGCGGTGTAGTTGTGCAGGGCGGCGTAGCCGCCGACCGCGCCGAGGCCGGCCGTCGGTTCCGTGAGGCCCGCGGCAAGGCCGATGCCCGCCCAACCGCCGACACCCGACAGAACGGCGACGTACTGCCTGCCGCCGTGCTCGTAGGTCATCACGTTGCCGATGATGCCGGACGGAGTCTTGAACCTGTAGAGCTCCTTGCCCGTCTTGGCATCGACCGCCTTCAGATAGCCTTCGAGCGTCCCGTAGAACACCACGCCACCCGCCGTTGCGAGCGCGCCGGACCACACGGAGAACTGCTCCTTGTTCGACCAGACGATCTTTCCGGTCTTGCCGTCCCAGGCGATGAAGTTGCCCATGTTGCTCTCGCCGGGAGGCGGATACATGGACAGCGTCGCGCCGACATAGGGCTGCCCCGCCGTGTAGCTGACGCGGAACGGCTCATAGTCCATGCACACGTGGTTGGTGGGCACGTAGAACAACTGCGTCTGCGGCGAATAAGCCGCCGGTTGCTCGTCCTTCGTTCCGAGCGCCGCCGGGCAGATACCCTTCACGTTCACGTCGGGCTTCTGCGTCGAATACTGCTCGACGACCTTGGGCCGGCCGTAGGTCGGGGACGACTTGTTCATGTCGACGCCGCTGGTCCAGTTGACCTTCGGATCGTACTTCTCGGCGACGAGAAGCTCGCCGTTGGTGCGGTCGAGCGTGTACGCCAAGCCGTTGCGATCGAAATGCGTCAGCAGCTTGCGCGGCTGTCCGTTGATCTGCTGATCCGTGAGGATCATCTCGTTGACGCCGTCGTAGTCCCACTCGTCGTGGGGCGTCATCTGGTAGACCCACTTGGCCATCCCGGTATCGGGATCGCGGGCAAAAATGGTCATCGACCATTTGTTGTCGCCGGGACGCTGGCTGGGGTTCCAGGTCGAAGGATTGCCCGACCCGTAGTAGACGAGGTTGAGTTCCGGATCATAGGAGATCCAGCCCCAGGTGCAGCCGCCGCCGATCTTCCACTGATCGCCTTGCCAGGTCTTCAGGCTGGAGTCCTTGCCGACCGGCTTGCCCAAGGACATGGTCTTTTCCGGATCAACGAGAATCTGGTCGTCCGGCCCCTCCGAATAGGCCTTCCACGCCAGCTTGCCGGTGTTCATGTCATAGGCGGTCATGCGGCACTGAACGCCGAATTCGCCGCCGGAAATGCCGACCAGCACCTTGTCCTTCACCACCAGCGGAGCGGACGTTCCAGTTTCGCCCTTCGAGGCGTCACCGTTCTTGGCCGACCAGAGAACCTTGCCGGTCTTGGCGTCGAGCGCGACGAGCGTGGTGTCGGCCTGGTTGAGGAAGAGCTTCCCGTTGGCGTAGGAGAGACCGCGATTCACGGTGTCGCAGCACATCACCGGAATGACGTTCGGATCCTGTTTGGGCTCGTACTTCCAGAGAATCTTGCCGTCGTGGTTCAAGTCGAGCGCGTAGACCGGATTCGGGAACGGCCCGTGGACGTACATCACGTCTCCGATCACGAGTGGAGCGCCTTCGTGTCCGCGCAGAACGCCCGTCGAAAACGTCCAGGCTACCTGCAGCTTGCCGACGTTGTCGGCGGTGATCTGCTTGAGCTGCGAGAAGCGCTGGTTGTCATAGGTCCCTGCCGGCATCACCCAATCTTTCGGGTTCTGCGACATCTTCTGAAGTTCGTCGTTGGCATTCGCCGCCCCTGCGGCGAATACCGCAGTGACGCCAAGGCAGGTTGTGAGCAGGAAATTGCGCATCAGAGTCCTCCCTGCGACAGTGTCGCGGGCTGACCGACACGGAGACACTTACAGTGCCGCGCGTCGGCACCCGTTAAGTGGGAAGAGCTTCCGGCAGCGTGTCACAGCGTTGCGAGGCACGAAGGGGCACCTGCGCTTTTGTGCCCCGCCTAGCTTACGAAAGAAACGCCAGCATTCCCGTTCGACTGACGCCCTTGAAGCCGGAAACCGGAGCAAAGTCTATGTCCGGGTTTTACCGACCGCAACAAAAACATTCGTATACGAGCCCTCCACCCGAGCCTCGTCACTCGAAAGAGAGTACGGTGATCGAGACGCCACATCCGATCGGAAACCGACACATTCCACATCGTCCCCGCAGCTTTTCCGTTCTCGCGAGCCTGGCACTGGCAGGTTCCCTGTTGGGCAATCCGGTTGCCCACGCGCAGTCGCCCACGGAACCCCTGCCGATGGCCGAAGTCGCGTCCGGGGTGTTTGGTCATAAAGGCGCTCTCGCGCTGATGACGGGCGAGAACGAGGGCGCCATCGCCAATATCGGATTCATCGTCGGCGATGCGGCCGTTGCCGTCATCGACACCGGAGGGAGCGTCGTTGAAGGGCGCCGGCTGCGCGCGGCCATCCGCAGCCGCACCTCGAAGCCGATCCGCTACGTGATCAACACGCACGTTCATCCGGACCATCTGTTCGGCAATGCAGCATTCCAGGCCGAGGGCGCCGCGTTCGTGGGTCACAAGAATCTGCCGCGCGCGCTTGCGGCGCGCGGGACGTTCTATCTGGACACGTTTCACCGGACGATGGGCGACGCCGCCATGGCCGACGTCAAAATCATACCCCCGACCGAGCTGGTGGAGGATCAACGCACGCTCGATCTCGGGGGACGGATTCTGAAGTTGCGCGCCTGGCCGGCGGCGCACACCGACAACGATCTCACCATCTTCGACGAACACACGAAGACGCTGTTCGCAGGCGACCTGGTGGTATCGGGACACATCCCCGTGCTCGACGGGAGCCTTCGCGGCTGGCTCTCCGTCCTCGACGGACTGGCGCGTATCCCCGCCGTGCGCGTCGTCCCGGGCCATGGTCCGGTGCTCACGGACTGGCCCAACTCCCTGAACGACGAGCGCCGCTATCTGCAGCGGCTCGCCGCCGACGTGCGCGCCTTGATTGCGCGCGGCGCGTCCATTTCCGAAGCGGCGAAAACGGCGGCACAATCCGAAAAGGATCGCTGGAAGCTCTTCGAGGAGTATAATCAGCGCAACGCCACGGCGGCCTTCGCCGAACTTGAATGGGAATGAGGCCGATGATGAGCAGCGATATCCTCCGGGCCGCCTGTGCCGGCCTTCTCCTCGCCTGTCTCTGCGTGCTCGGACCGTCCGCGCGTGCTGAACCGGCGGCTCCCGATCCGTGGCCGGACATCGCGGATGCGGCGTTTCACGGCCGGCAGCTCGTGGACGGCACCGGGCTGATCGCGATCGAGATGCCGGCCCGCGCCGAAGACGCCGCCCTCGTTCCGGTGACGCTGCGGGCGACATTGCCGCCGGGCGATCCGCGCACCGTGAGGAGCTTCACCCTCGTCATCGACGAGAACCCTGCCCCGGTCGCGGCGCGGTTCGACATTGGGCCGAAGGCGCATGTCGCGTCTCTTTCGACACGGGTGCGGGTCAATTCCTACACGAACGTCCACGCGGTAGCCGAGCTCAGCGACGGCAAGGCGTACGTGGTCAAAACCTACGTCAAGGCATCGGGCGGCTGCTCGGCGCCCGCCGCCAAGAATCCCGACCAGGCGCGCGCCGAGATCGGCCAGATGAAATTCCGCCAGTTCGCACCGACCGAGACCACGGCCGGCAAGCTGCGCGAGGCGCAGATCATGGTCCGCCACCCGAACAACTCGGGCCTGCAGATGGACCAGCTCACGCGGCTCTACGTTCCGGCATTCTTCGTGCACAGCCTGCGGATCTGGCAAGGCGACGACGTCGTCCTGTCGATGGAAGGCGGAATTTCCATTTCGGAAGATCCCAACATCCGCTTCAGCTATGCGCCCAATGGTGCAACATCGTTCCGCGCCGAAGCGGTCGACACCGACAACCACGTTTACAAGGGCGAATGGCCAGTCACGGCTTCGGCCATGTGAGAATTAGAAGCTGGGAATTCGAAGCTGAGGATCAGAAGCAGCGGACCTCGGCTTCGGCCTGCGCGCGCCGCAGATCGTTGGCGGCGGTCTTGGCGGGTTCCGGCGAGCGAAACATCGTCCCGAACGGACCCGGCACCTGCGAGAGGCTGAGCACGGTTTCCGCCGCCACATAGCGGTCGTACGGCAGGATCGACGCGATCACGTCGATCGAGCAGGAACATTGATCGAGAGCCTGCCGCGTGTCGCCGTTGGACTTCATGCAGGCGAACACGTAGTCCGCGCGCGCCGAGGTCGGATAGTCGTTGAGCTCGGCGGCGGCGACGGAACCGGCTGCCGCGAGCGCCGCCGCTGCGACGAGACCAACGAACGTCCGCCGACAAACGCGCTTCATCCTGGAACTCCGAATGTCTGCTTCCTGCCGACAATCATAGACCGCGCGGCGATCTTCTCAACGGGCGGACGGAACCCGATCGGCCCTTCACGCATGTTTGAGGACGCGCGCATGGCCTCCGGCGGCAAGTTGTCGCCGCGCGGCCGTCGCCCGTAGACTTGGCGTCGGGGCGGCCCTCACATGGCCGTGCCGACCGAGGAGTGCTCATGTCGAGACGGCGAAACGGAACGCTCTGGTTGGCTCTGGTGCTCCTGCTCCCGATGTGCGTCGCGACCGCGTCCGCGGCGGACCGCATCCGGCTTGCCGCGCAGAAGACCGGCACGCTTGCCTGGGAGCTCGACGTGGCGCGCCAGCACGGGCTCGACAAGAAGGCCGG
>CAYVBN010000177.1:0-3265 GCA_964449645.1 uncultured Hyphomicrobiales bacterium | reverse complement strand
AGAAAATACGACCGAATGTCAAAACCAGAGCGGCCTCGCACTGAACGGCGGCGTCCTGAACGGCGGCGATCAATGACCGCCGCCGCCTGCGGGAGCCGCCGTAGGCCGTTTCATCAGCACCGCGAGTGCGGCAAGCGCCACGAACAGAACCGTCAGCGCGAAAAAGACGTCGGCAAAGCCCATGACCGTGCCCTGCTGGTGCACCATGGCGGTCAGTTGCTTCAACGCCATGGCATCGGCATCGCTGTTGCCGTGAAAGCGCTGGGCGAGCGCCGAGAGCGTCTCGACCGCCGGGCGCCGCGCCCAGTTGACGCTCTCGTGCAGGCGCGCGAGGTGCAGGTCGATGCGGTCGTCGAGCAGCGTGTTGAGCGCCGCAAGCCCGACCGCCCCGCCGAGGTTGCGCATCAGGTTGAACAACCCGGAGGCGTTCTTGACGCGCTCCGCCGGCAAGGTGCCGAGCGCGGTGTTGGTGATCGGCACGATGGCCAGCATCATGCCGACGCCGCGGAAGATCTGCGGCCAGAACAGCTCACCGAAATCCCAGTCCTTGGTGACGTAGGTCATCCACCAGGTGCCGACGGCGAACAGCAGGAAGCCGCTCATCAGCATCAGGCGCGGGTCGGCCTTCGCCGCCATTCGCCCGGCGACGGGCGCGGTCAGGAACATCGCGAGGCCGGAGACGAACATGGTCTCGCCGATCATCAGCGCGTCGTAGCCGCGGATCTGCGCGAGGTACATCGGATACAGGAATGTCAGGCCGTAGAGCCCGATGCCGAGGACGAAGGAAAACAGGCTTCCGATGGCGAAGTTGCGGTCGGTGAAGGCGCCGAGATCGACGATGGGCTCGCGCGCGGTCAGCACGCGGGCGAAGAAGACGAGCGCCGACACCGCCGAGACGGCGGCGAAGAGCGCCACGGTCGAATCATCGAGCCAGTCGTAACGCGGGCCTTCTTCGAGCACGTATTCGAGCGCGCCGAGAAACCCGGCCATCGACAGGAGGCCCAGCCAGTCGAGCTTGTCGAACAAGGCGAAATTCGGCTCGTCGAAGCGGACAAGGGCGAGCACCGCCACGGTCACCAGGATGCCGGGCACGATGTTGATGAAGAACAGCCAATGCCAGGAGAGCGCGTCGGTGAGATAGCCGCCGACCGTCGGCCCGATGGTCGGCGCGAGCGTCGCCACCAGCCCGATCATCGGAGTGATGATCGCCTGCTTGGAGCGCGGAAAGACCAGGTACGCCGACGCGAACACGGTCGGGATCATGCCGCCGCCGATGAAGCCCTGCAGCGCGCGCCAGATGATCATCTCGTTGATCGACGAGGTCATGCCGCACATGAAGCTCGCGAACGTGAAGCCGGCCGCGGAAGCGGCGAACAGAAAGCGCGTTCCGAGCGCGCGCGAGAGAAAGCCGGACAGCGGGATGGCGACGACTTCGGCGACCAGATAGGCCGTCTGCACCCAGGAGATCTCGTCGGTCGAGGCGGCGAGGCCCGCCTGGATCTCGGTGAGCGACGCCGACACGATCTGGATGTCCAGGATCGCCATGAACATCCCGAACACCATCGCCAGAAAGGCGACGAGCTTGCGCGTGTCGATGCGCTCGTCCGCGCTTCCGATCCCCAGGGAGGGGATGGGGCCGGAGACCGGAAGCGCGTCCGAGTGGGCGGAAGTCATGACGTCACCGCGTCTGCGACCGGATCAGCGTCCGGCGACCATGGCGCGCCGGGCCACGCGGCCGGCGCTTGCAGCCGCCGCCGGCTGCGATTTCGTGTTCACGCTCACGACCACGGACATGCCGGGGCGCAGGACCCGTTCGTCGGCGACCTGCTGCGGCACACGAATGCGCACCGCGAGCCGCTGCACGATCTTGGTGAAATTGCCGGTCGCGTTGTCGGGCGGCAGCAGCGAGAAGACGGCGCCCGAGGCCGGCGCGACGCTCTCGATCGTTCCCTCGATCGTCCGGTCCGGCACCGCGTCGACGCTGACCTCGGCCTTCTGGCCGGGACGCAGGCCGGCGAGCTGGGTCTCCTTGAAATTGGCGTCGATGTAGACGTCGTCGAGCGGAACGAGGCTGGCGAGCCGCTGTCCCGGCTGCACGTAGTCGCCGGGCTGGACCGCACGATTGCCGATCACGCCGTCGACCGGCGCACGGATCACCGTGAACGACAGGTCGCGCTCGGCCTTGGCGAGCGCGGTCTTCAACTCGCCGAGCGTGCGTTCCGCTTCCTGCTGCTGCGCGCGCAGAACATCGACGCTCGCCTGCGCGCCTTCGATCGCGGCTTCCGCGCTGCTCACGGCGGCGGCGGTCTGATCGCGATTGGCGAGCGACTGCTCGAGGGTCTGGCGGCTGGCAAAGTCCTTGACGGCGAGCGCCTGCTGACGGTCGAGCTCGGACTGCGCCCGCTTGGCGGCGGCTTGCGCCGAGACGAGCTGGGCCTTCGCCTGCTCCACGTTCGCCTGCTGGGCGGTGATCTGGCGGCCGAAGCGCTCGATGGTCGCCTGCTGGGTGGCAACCTTCGCGCGGGCCGAGTCGACCGCCAGCCGATAGTCGCCGTCATCGATCCGGGCGATCACGTCGCCGGCGCGGACGCGGGCGTTGTCCTCGACCGCGACCGTCTCGACATAGCCCGACACCTTGGCGGCGAGCGTCGTGTTATCGGCGTGCACGTAGGCGTCGTCGGTCGAGACCACGAAGCGCCCGACCGTCCACCAGCGGTAGCCGAATGCGCCGCCCGCCGCGATGGCGAGGGCCAGGACGACGAGCAGCGCGAGCTTGCGCCGACCACCGCGCGCAGGCGGCTCGACCGCCCCCTCCAGAGGCCGGCTTTCATCGTCACGGGGGCTGACCGCCGCCGGAAGATGCTCGTCCTCGCGGTCCCGCGCCAGCGGCGCTCCGCCACCCGGCACCTCCGGAGCGTGATCGGGGTCCCGCGCTGCCGTCTGCCCGAGGGTTGGAGAGCCGGGCGCCTGCCCGTGAATTCCGTCCGTGCCGGGTTGCCGATACATGCTCCGCTCCCGCATTCTAAAGTGCCACAAAAATGCCATTGACCGAACCGTTCGGTCATCCCATATAGCGGATGTTAGAGCAGTGTCAACCATGACCGAACCGTTCGGTCATTGCCAATCGATCACGTTTCGCTCATAAGACGTAACGAACGGCGTCGATGTGACATCCAACGGTCTCGGGAGGAGACCCGCCATGAACGCAGAACCCGCACGCCGCCTGCCCTCCGCCGACGAGGAGAACGCCAAGCGGCGCCAGATC
>CAYVBN010000176.1:0-6747 GCA_964449645.1 uncultured Hyphomicrobiales bacterium | reverse complement strand
GCCTCGTAGACAAGCGTCACGGCCTCGCCGCGCTGGACGAGCTGCGGCCGCATCAGGTCGGCGCGGCGCACCGGTTGTCCCATCCGCAGCGGATGGCGCAGCGCGAGGCCGAACACCTGGTCGAGATCGCCGACGGTATCGCTGCCGACGGCCGTTTTCGGCTGGCGCCGCACCTCGACGTCGGAGGGGGAGACGACTTCGCCGCGCGCGAGCGGTCGGGTCGGCACGACGATGTCGGCCATCTCGATGAGCGAGCCGGTGTAGCGCAGGCTCGCGCGCTGCGCCGTGGCGCCCGGCGGCAGATCGAAAGAGATGTCGAAGCGGCGGCTGCGCGAATCGTAATAGGCGCGCGCGACCTGCAGGTCGCCTCCGGCCGTCGGCTCGACCTCGACGGCGCGCGGCTCGCGGTCGAAGGTGACGCTCAGGTTTTTCGCTTCACCGAGTCCGTACCGCCCGGCGAAGGCGCGCGCGATGCGTTCGATGATGTCCTCGCGGGTGATGGTCCGGCTCGCGCGCGTCACCTCGATCTCGCTGATGCCGCGCGTATCGACGCCGAAGAGGTGATGATTGCTGACCGCGTCGAGCACGCTGGCCGCCGAGACCGTGCCGGTGGTGCCGAGGTCCGGCGAGCGGAAGATCGCGACGTCGGCGACGGCGCCGGCATTTTCGACGAGGTCGCCGATGCGCACGATGTCGCTGGCGACCGTGACCGAGGGCTTGAGCGTCGGGCGCACCGGGCCCGCGGAGGATTGCGCCGCCGCCGGCACCGTGAAGGCGAGGAGAAGAAGTGCGGTGATGCGGAGCATGGGCTAGTCCTCCTCAGCGCATCAGGTTCGATGCCGCTTGCAGCATCTGGTCGGTGGCGCTGATGACCTTGGAATTCATCTCGTAGGCGCGCTGCGCCGAGATGAGGTTGGAGATTTCGGTCACCGCTTCGACGTTCGCCTGCTCGAGCTGGCTCTGCTGCAGATCGCCGTAACCGTCGGTCGCCGCCACACTGTCCTGGGGGGCGCCCGACGCGGGCGTTTCGACGAACAGGTTGTCGCCGATCGGCTGCAGGCCTTCCTTGTTGACGAAGCGCGTCAGCGTGAACTGACCGAGGACGGTGGGCGTCGTGTTGCCGGGCAGCGTCACCGAGACCTGGCCCTGCGGGCTGATCGCGATCGAGGTCGCGTTGTTCGGGACTGTGATGCCGGGCTGGACCAGGTTTCCTTGCGCGGTGACGATGCGGCCCTGCGCGTCGAGGTCGAAGGACCCGTCGCGCGTATACGCGAAGGTGCCGTCCGGAAGCTGGATCTTGAAGAAGCCTTCGCCGCGGATGGCGACGTCGAGACTCTTGCCGGTCGGCAGCAGATTGCCCTGGGTCATCACCCGCGGCGTGCCGACCGTCTTGACGCCGGAGCCGAGGTCGACCCCGACCGGCAGGATGTTGCCCTGATCGGAGGTCTGCGTGCCGATGCGGCGTACGTGCTCGTAGAGCAGATCCTGGAACTCCGCCCGCTGCCGCTTGAAGCCGGTCGTGTTCATGTTGGCGATGTTGTTGGAGATGACCTGGACGGCGACCTCCTGGGCCATCATCCCGGTTGCGGCGGTGTACAGTGCGCGCATGGTCTGCTCTCCGAAGCCTCAGGGGCTCAGCTCGGAACGTCCGCGAGTTGCTGAATGGCATTGCGGCGCAGATCGCTGTTCTGCTGCAGCATGCCGGCGATCTGCGTGTAGGTCCGCGTGATCTCGATCAGTCGCGTCATCTCGACGACGGGCTTCACGTTCGATTTCTCGACGACGCCTTGAATCACCCGCACGGTCGTCGGCGCCGCGTCCGGCACGACCCCGGCTGGTGCCGCGAACATGCTGGAGCCGTCCTTCTGGAGCTGCTGCGCTTGGGGGAAGGTCGCGAGCCGCAGCTTGCCGCGTTGGGTGTCGGTCAGGGCGGAGGGGCCCTCCTGCACGGTGATCCGTCCGTCGGGGCTGATGACGACCTCGCGGTCGAGCTGCTGGAATACGATCGGCCCGTTCTCGCCGAGGACCTGATATCCCTCGCTGGTGACGAGTTCGCCCGCCGAATTGAGCTTCAGGGCTCCGTTGCGTGTGTAGCGCTCGCCGTTCGGCGTCTGCACCACCAGGAAGGCGTCGCCATCGATCGCGACGTCGAGCGGATTTCCCGTCTGCTCCACCGGGCCCTGGCCGAAATCGTGCCAAGTGCCGCGATCCTGCACGAAGTTGAGTCGCCGGTCGCCAGGCTGGAAGTTGTTCGCCCGCGCGGTCGGCATCAGATAGTCTTCGAATATCGAATTGTCGGCTTTGAAGCCGGTCGTGCTCATGTTCGCGACGTTGTTGGCCACGACCTGGAGCTCACGCTCCAGCGCGACCTGCCGCGACAATCCAATGAGCGCCGCATTTTGCATCGGCCTGCTCCCCTTGATGGCGAAGGCCCGCTCTCCCGAAGCGAACCGCCGCCGGTCCGAGCACCGGCTCTCCCAAGCCGGGCTCGCCCACTCTCAAGCAGGGCGCGTGCCAACAGCGGATGGTTAATGAAAACAGAGACTTGAATCGCGACGGGACGGGTGCGCGATCGGCAAGAAACGTCTTCGGCCCGCGGCTACTCGGCAAAAATTTCCCGGTGCGGGTGCGCGAGAAAGCTTCCGTTAACCATTCGAACCCTAGGTTCGCCGGTATGGGGTAACTGCGGGCGTGGGCCCACGGCTCGAGCATGCCGTGGGACGTTCTCGGGTCTGTTCTCGGTCCCGTCACGTTGCGGCATCCGGAATCTGGGGCTGTGTAATGGCAGCGAAAGCAAAAAAAGCGGCAGAGGAAGAGGCCGACGCCGAAGCGGGAACGCCCGAGGCCGAAGCCGCTCCGGCGAAGAAGAAATTTCCGCTCAAGCTCATCCTGATCGCGGCCGCCGGCCTGGTCGTGCTCGGCGGCGGAGGCGCGGGCGGCTACGTCATGCTGACGCGCCATTCGGCCGATGCGAAAAATGCCACGCCGGCCGCGAAGCCCGCCGTCTTCGTCGATATGCCGGAGGTGCTGGTCAATCTCGCCAATACGGGCAACGACCGCACGCAATATCTCAAGATCAAGGTCGTGCTCGAGCTGCCCGACCAGACGCTGATGCAGCAGATCCAGCCGGTGATGCCGCGCGTCATGGATACCTTCCAGACCTATCTGCGCGAGCTTCGCCCGACCGATCTCGAAGGATCAGCCGGTCTCTATCGGCTTAAGGAAGAGCTCACGCGCCGCGTCAACGCGGCGATCGCGCCGAGTCGAATCAACGCAGTGCTGTTCAAGGAAATCGTCGTCCAGTGACGGGCTGAGCCGATGGCCAACCAGATCGACCAGGACGCGCTCGCGGCCGAATGGGGCCTCGCGCTCGAGGCCGAAGCCGGCGGCGGGCCGCCGCCGGGCGAGGGCGCAATCGGCGCGCCGGCCGGCGAGGGCGGCGGCGAGGAAATGGCCGCCCAATGGGCGGCGATGATCGACGACGGCAGCCAGTTCATCCAGGCTGCCAAGGGCGGCGCCGAACGCATTCTCAACCAGGAGGAAATCGACACCCTTCTGGGGTTCAATCTCGACGACATTTCGCTCAACGACAACTCGGGCATCCGGGCGATCATCGATTCGGCGATGGTCTCCTACGAGCGTCTGCCGATGCTCGAAATCGTCTTCGACCGGCTCGTCCGGCTGATGACGACGTCGCTGCGCAACTTCACCTCCGACAACGTCGAAGTCTCGCTCGACCGCATCACCTCGGTCCGCTTCGGCGACTATCTCAACTCCATTCCGCTGCCGGCGATCCTCGCGGTGTTCAAGGCGGAGGAGTGGGACAATTTCGGCCTGTTCACGGTCGACTCCAGCCTCATCTATTCGATCATCGACGTCCTGCTCGGCGGCCGGCGCGGCCAGACCGCGATCCGCATCGAGGGCCGTCCCTACACGACGATCGAGACGAGCCTCGTCAAGCGGATGATCGAGGTGGTGCTGGCGGACGCCGAGCTTGCCTTCAAGCCGCTCTCGCCGGTGAAGTTCAACATCGACCGGCTTGAGACCAATCCGCGTTTCGCGGCGATTTCCCGGCCCGCGAACGCCGCGATCCTGGTGCGCCTGCGCATCGACATGGAGGACCGCGGCGGCACGATCGAACTGCTGCTGCCCTACGCGACGATCGAGCCGATCCGCGACGTCCTGCTGCAGATGTTCATGGGCGAGAAGTTCGGCCGCGACCCGATCTGGGAAGGCCACCTCGCCACCGAGATCGGCCGGGCGGAGATCGCCGTCGATGCCGTGCTTTACGAAGCCGAACTGCCGCTCAAGCAGCTCATGAGCCTGAAGGTCGGCGACACGCTGATGCTCGACCTCAAGCCGGATACGCCGGTCAGTGTGCGCTGCGGGGAAGTCACCCTGACGGAAGGCCGGATGGGTCGGGTCGGCGACCGGGTCGCCGTGCGCGTCGCCAAGCCCTTGCGCAAGCCGCGGACCACGTTCGCGATGTTCGAAACAGCCGGCGAGTCCAGCAAACGAATGGAGGCCTCGTGAATCACAGCTTCGGTTTGATGATCGAGAGCTTGGTTGCGGTCCTGCTCCTTCTCACGATCGCTTATTGCATTCTCCTCAACAGCCGCCTCAAACGGCTGAAATCCGACGAGCAGTCGCTCAAGGCGACGATCTCGGAGCTGATCACCGCGACCGAGATCGCCGAACGCGCCATCGCGGGCCTCAAGCTGACGGTGCGCGATTGCGATCAGAATCTCGGCGAACGGCTGCGCACCGCGGAACGGTTCTCGGCCGAGATCGCCGATCAGCTCGAAGCCGGAGAGGAGATCCTGCGCCGGCTGACCCAGATCGTCACGGCCGCGCGCTCGCGCGAGCCGAGTGAGCCGGCGTCGCCGCCCGACACCAGGGACATGCTGGCGCGGGCCAATGCCTTCGCCGAGCGCGTGCGAACGCGGGTGAACGGTTTGGCCGCATGACGCGCTTCCTGCGCAACGTCCGCCTGGTCCCGATCGTGCTGGCGGCGACCATGTGTCTGTTCGGCCTGAAGGTCGTGGGAATTCTGCTCGACGGCGGGTACACGCTCGCCGACCCGCCCGCGCGGCCCGACGGCCTCGCCGCCCCGGGTTCGGCCGTGGTGGCGCAGACGCGGCCCGGTGCGCCTGCCACGCCGTCGCGCCCCGCCCGCGAGCAGACCTGGGCCGGCCAGATGTTCAACTTCCCCGATGTGACAGGCAGTCTGGCGGGGGAGAAGCAGGCGGAGAAGAACGCGGTCGGCAAGAAGCCGGATACGGCGGAGAACGGCAAGCCGGACGCCGCGAAGGACAAAGGCAAGGACGGCGTCAAGGACAAAGGAAACGACGAGAATGCGCCCGTTGGGCCGTCCGCCGGCGGAACGCCGATCTCGCTCGATCCCAACGCCCCGGTTTCGGCCGGCGAGCGCGCCGTGCTCGAACGCCTCGGCGAACGCCGCCAGGAACTCGATGCGCGGGCGCGCGAGCTCGACATCCGCGAGAACCTGCTCAAGGCGGCGGAAAAGCGTCTCGAGGCGCGTGCCACCGAGCTCAAGCTGCTCGAGCAGCGCATCAACGCCAGCATTCAGAAGCGGGACGAGGCCGAAGCCGCGCGCTTCAAGGGCCTCGTGACCATGTACGAGAACATGAAGCCGAAGGACGCGGCCAGGATCTTCGATCGGCTCGACCTCAAGATCCTGCTGGAGGTCGCGACTCAGATTAATCCGCGCCGCATGTCCGACATCATGGCGCAGATGTCCTCGGAGGCGGCCGAGAAGCTCACAATCGAGCTCGCCAATCGGGCGAGCGGCGGCGACAAGGGACCTTCGGCCTCCGACCTTCCGAAAATCGACGGGCGTCCGAACGGATCGTAAGCAAAAGGATAACCACTCGTTAAAAGCGGCCCCCTAGGGTGATCCGGCCGCGCATGCGGCAGAGGAGATTCGGCGCGGATACGCGACATGAGACGTCCATCGCTCACGTTTCTCGCGACCCGCGCCCGGGCATCCGCGCGGCGGCCGTCGCGCTTCGGCTCGCGCGCGGCCGGCGTGCTCGCGGCGATGCAGATCGCGCTCGCGTTGGCATTGGGCGGAGCCGTGCCGGGCCGGGCGGAGGAGCCGGTCAAGGGCGAGGTGAGCGTCGCGACGCGCGACGGCTATGCGCGACTCGTGTTCCGCTTCCCCGAGGAGGTGGATGCGGACGTCAAACTGTCCGGCACCATCCTGGTGATCACCTTCAAACAGCCGGTTCAGGTCGGGGTCGACAACCTTGCCTCGAACGCGCGCGATTACATCGGCGCGGCGCGGCGTGATCCGGACGGCCGGGGACTCCGCCTGGCGCTGGCGCAGAAGGTGCGCGTCAACTCCATGGCGGCCGGCGAGCGTCTGTTCGTCGATCTGTTGCCGGAATCCTGGACCGGGGCGCCGCCCAGCCTGCCGCAGGAAATCGTCGAGGACCTCGCCCGGCGTGCGCGCGAGGCGGAACGAAAGATACGCCAGCAGCGCCAGTTGGCGAACAGCAGGCCGGCGGCGGCGGTGCGCGTGCGCGTCGGCCGGCAGCCGACGTTCACGCGGTACGTCTTCGACCTGCCGGAGTTGATCTCGATCGCCGCCGAGCGCGGCAAGGGCGATCTGACGCTGCTGTTCAACGCGCCGCTCAACTTCGATATCGCCGACGCGCTCGCCACGCTGCCGCCGACCGTCGCCGGCATCCAGACGGAGCGGCGCGAGGATTCGACCCTCGTTCA
>CAYVBN010000175.1:0-2007 GCA_964449645.1 uncultured Hyphomicrobiales bacterium | reverse complement strand
CGGTCGCCGAACAGATAACGCGCCTCGAGGATCGCGGTGCGCACCGTCATGTCGTTTTTGGCCTGGCGGATGCCTTCGTCGATCGAGCGCGTCGCGTGCCCGACCTTCAGGCCCAAGTCCCACAGGCAGTAGAGGATCGCTTCGGCGATCGACTCGCCCCACGCGGTCTGCTTGTAGGGCAAGAGGAAGAGGAGATCGATGTCCGAGCCCGGCGCCATGAGCCCGCGGCCGTAGCCGCCGGTCGCCACCACCGCCATGCGCTCGGCTTCGGAGGGGTTCTGCGACGGGTAGAGGTGGCGCGCCGCGAATTCGAACAGCAGGCGGACGAACGCGTCCTGCATGGCGCAGAGACGCTCGGCGCAGCGCCGGCCGTGCCGGTCGGCGAGCAGGAGCTCTTCGGCCCGCGCGCGCCCGGCCAGCAGCGCGGCCTTGAGATGCTGGGCGAGCGCCAGCCGCAGCTCGTGCTCGCGCCCCTGATAGGTCTCCGCCAGGGTTTCAAGCTCGGCCGCGGCCGCGCCGGCGTCGAAGATTTCGAGCGGCGGTCGGGCGCGGTGATCGGCGGCGAGCGACATGAGCAACCGGGATACAGGAAGGGTGCCCCTCCTGTCATCGGGCGGCACGCCCGGAACGGGAAAAGGTTCGCTCCCAAGGTGGGGCCTATCGGAGAATGAAACAACTGCGATGCCGAAAATTTAGAAAATCGTTTCTCGTTGACGGGCTTATGAGTGGCCTTTAAAGAACAAAATTAGCGCCGATTTGAGCAGGCAGCTTGCGGGCGCTCAACAAATGCAGCTAAAGCGCGGGGCCCACCCCGTCGCCGAGCTGACGGCGGGCCCCCAGCCCGCCTCCATCCCCACGCGGCTGGCACCCGTCGGTGCGCCGCACAGTTTGGAGGTTTTCATGTCCCCGGTATCTCGACGTTCTCTTCTGATCCTGGCGGCGCTCGCCGGCCTTGCGCCCGTGGTGGCGCGCGCGGCCGACAAGCCCAAGGAGATCCGCATCGACTGGGCGACCTACAACCCGGTCTCCATGGTGCTCAAGAACAAGGGCCTGCTGGAGAAGGAATTCGCCAAGGACGGCATCAGCATCCGCTGGGTGCAGACGCTCGGCTCCAACAAGGCGCTCGAATTCCTCAATGCCGGCTCGATCGATTTCGGCTCGACCGCCGGCGCCGCCGCGCTCGTCGCCAAGATCAACGGCAACCCGATCAAGTCGATCTACGTCTATTCGCAGCCCGAGTGGACGGCGCTCGTCACCCGCAAGGACACGTCGATCACCAAGATCGCCGACCTCAAGGGCAAGCGCGTCGCGGTCACTCGCGGCACCGATCCGCATATCTTCCTGGTGCGGGCCCTGCAGTCAGTGGGTCTCTCCGAGAAGGACATTCAGCCGGTGCTGCTGCAGCACCCCGATGGCGCCACGGCGCTGATCCGCGGCGACGTCGACGCCTGGGCCGGCCTCGACCCGATGATGGCGGCAGCCGAGATCGAGCATGGCGCACGGCTGTTCTACCGCAACAAGGACGCCAACACCTGGGGCATCCTCAACGTGCGCGAGCAGTTCCTGAAGGACCATCCGGATCTCGTGCAGCGCGTGCTCGCCGTCTACGAGGAGGCGCGCAAGTACTCGCTCGCCAACTACGACGAGGAGAAGCGCGCCTTCATCGCTGCCACCAAGCTGTCCGACGCGATCGCCGACAAGCAGCTCAAGGAACGCACCGACATCACCTTCAACCGTATTGGCGCGCGGCAGCGTGACTCGATCCTCGCCGCCGGCATCGCCTTGCAGCAGGCGGGCGTCATTCCGGCGAGCGTCGACGTGAAGAAGGCGGTCGACGACCTGATCGACGACAAGGTGCCGCTCCCCGGGAACTGAGGAGCGCCGCGGCGTCGCGCCCGGATTGCCGTCCGGGGGCGACACTGCGTTCGGCAGTCTTCGAGCGGGGTGGCGTCACCCCGCTCCATCCGTTTGAGCGAGCATGATCTTGTCCGAAAACCGGTCTTCGCG
>CAYVBN010000174.1:0-1677 GCA_964449645.1 uncultured Hyphomicrobiales bacterium | reverse complement strand
GTCGTGCGGATGAAGGTGACGTAAACGAATTGGCTGCGGGCATCAGTCATTATCGTCTCCTTCGAGTCTCTTCTTGAGTTTCGAGAGGGCGCTGAGGCGCGGGCGTTCGAACTTGCTGATCCAGCGCTCGGCGATCTCGTTGATCGGCACCGGATTGATGAAGTGAAGTTTCTCCCGGCCTTGGCGACGGGTGGCCACGAGGTTCGCCTCTTCCAGAATGGCGAGATGTTTCGCCACGGCCTGCCGTGTCATGTCGAGACCGCGGCAGAGATCGTTGAGTGTTTGGCCGTTCTTCTTGTGCAGCCGGTCGAGAAGCCGGCGGCGGCTTGCGTCGGCCAGCGCACGAAAAACGGCATCGTCGTTCATGCACTTAATATGCAACTGATTAGTTGCATGTCAAGCGTAAAGTCTTCGACACCGCAGAGGCGCGCGCATACGCTCACACGAATTACCTGGAACGCGAATCACCTCCGGGCGGCGGACATCGCCGCCCGGAGCATGGACAAACGCGACGGACTTGTGCTGGCCGCTACACCACCGGCTCCGGCATCTTCGCCGCCGACATGAGCGAGCGGGCAAGCTGATTGAGCAGTTGGTCCGCGTTCTCTTCCTCGGCGAGCGACTTCGAGAGCAGGGCCACGATGGCGCTGTGGCGGAGCTGCTGGGCGAGCGTGCGCGCCGTCGTGTAGCCGGAGATTTCGTAGTGCTCGACCCGTTCGGCCGCGCCGATGAGCGCGAGGTCGGCGGGAGCGTCCTCCTTCTCCTGGCCCTCCTGCATGACTTCCTGGCCTTCCTCGACCAGGCCTTTCATGCCCTTGCAGGGCTTGGGGCGTGCATTTTCGCCGAGCATCGAGAGACATTCCTCGAGCCGGTGGACCTGCTCTTCGGTCTCGTGCAAGTGCTGCTGGATGATCTGCCGCGTCTGCTCGAAGCGGGCGGATTCGACCATCTTCGGCAGCGCCTTCACGAGTTGCTGCTCGGCATCGAGAATGTCGCGCAGTTGCTCTATGAGCAACTCGTTGATGCCCTCCGGCTGCTCGGTCGGCACGCTTTCGGCCTGGATCGGCGAGGGCGTCTCTTCGCCTTCATGCATCTGCTGAATGGCGGGCGATTCAACGAATTCCCACTCGCCGCCCTGGTTCCAGGGGCCGCGCGTATCGATCTCGCCGTGATCGCCGGCGCCGGTCGAGTCGTTGAAGTACTGGTTGACGAGACCGGGCGTCGGCGGAATGCGGCCGATCGAGAAGGCCGGTTTCTGCATACTCTCGAGTGCCAGCGTGAACGCCTTCATGTGGGTGATCTCGCGCGTCATCAGGAACATGAGCGCATCCTTGCTGCCGGCGTCGTCGCAGAAGTTCAGAAGCCGCTCGTAGACGATCTTGGCGCGGGCTTCGGCCGCGATGTTGTTGCGCAGGTCGACGTCGAGTTCCCCGGTGATCTTGAGGTAATCCGCCGTCCAGGGATTGCCCTGCGAGTTGAAGAGATTGACGCCGCCGCCCCCGGCAATCGCGATCAGCGGATCGGCTTCGGCGGCCTCGCGATCGAATTTCGACGGCTTGAGGTGCAGGCGGGCGAGCGCGCCGACCACCTCCAGGTGGCTCAGCTCCTCGGTGCCGATGTCCATCAGCAGATCCTTGCGCGCGGCGTCCTCGCAGTTCAGGCCTTGCACGGAGTACT
>CAYVBN010000173.1:0-1747 GCA_964449645.1 uncultured Hyphomicrobiales bacterium | reverse complement strand
TCCTGAGCTTCGCGCGTGCCACGATCGCCCGCATCATTCAGGAATCGAAAGTCTGGATTCCGCAGGTGGATCGCCCGCAGCTCGAAGTGAATACCTATCACGGGTTTGCGTGGGAGTTCATACGCTCTTACGGCTATCTACTCACCGGCCACCGCATCCTTCGATTGCTAACGCCACCCGACGCAGCGGGGTGGCTCGCCGGCGTGACCAAGGACGATCGCCCTGTCATATTGCGCAAGATGCTCGCCGATGAAGGAAACCTCGGCTTCGATCTCTTTGCCGAGGTTGTGGCCGACCTTCTGGAGCAAAGCCCGCGCCTTTGCCGCCTGATCTCGGACTGCTACCCCACCATTGTCCTTGACGAGTTCCAAGATACCAATCGCGACGAGTGGAGGATGATTGCCGCGCTGGGACGGCACAGCCGCTTGATAGCGCTCGCGGACGCGGAACAGCGGATTTACGAGTTTCGTGGAGCCGATCCCGCGCGCATCGGCGAGTTCATTGAAGCTTTCAAGCCCACCATCTTCGATTTCGGAAAGGAGAATAACCGTAGCGACGGCACCGACATTACCGATTTTGGAAATGATCTGCTGACGGGTGCAAATGTCGGCAAAACCTATCAGCAAGTGAAGGTGGTAACGTATGGATACGATGCCGGCGAACCACTGAGTTCGGTAAAATATCAGACGCTGGCCGCAATGCGCCGCCTCATCAACAATGGACGGCAGGACTGGTCGTTGGCGATCCTAGTCAAATCCAAAGATATGATGTTGAAGGTATCTATATACCTGAACATTACATCTGCTCGGCTCCCCGCCGTCCAGCACGACGTTCTTATTGATCCCGAGGGGCCGGCGTTGACGGCGGTATTATTGAGCGGGCTGCTCGAAGGGGCTGCGGACAGCGACGGTCTAGCCAAAAGCCTGCTGAGTGATGTCGTGAATCACATGCGTGGGCGGCAAGGCGGCAGGATAAGCCAGGCCGACCTTGGTCTGGCTGAAGCGCTGTCAAACTATCTGGGCGGGGCATCGTTGAAGGGGAAGAACCGCCTGGCGCTGATAGCCGACATCAGCATGATCGCTGAGCGGCGCATGGAGCTGCAACTGAGCGGCGACCCTGAGGCCGATTGGATCGCTGTTCGCGATCTAGTGGATGCTGCCCAGCACCCGAAGCTCAAAGCCATCTCGGAGGATGCGCGGTTCATCCGCCTGCTCAATCGAGGCGCAGTCTTGCGCGAAACGCTGAGCGAGCGCTGGCGCATATCGGGCGGCTATTCCGGTGCCCGCCGGATAGTCGCCGATGCACTGTTGCAGGAACATTTCTCGGCGGCAACGCGAGTATGGACGGGCGTGAATGTGATGACTGTCCACAAAGCCAAAGGCAAAGAGTTCGATGAGGTTATCGTGTTTGAAGGCGCTCACAGTGGCCGCCTGCTCCGGGAAAATCCCACCGAGCGCGATACGGAACAGGCTCGTCTGGCCTTGCGTGTCGCGGTGACACGTGCGCGCACGCGCACCGCTTTGCTCACGCCTGACTGGAAACGCTGCCCACTCCTTTGTTGACCTGCCGCATCTACGTTTCCGGGAACGGCTTCGGAAAGAGCGTATCCAACGCGTCGGCGGGGAAGCGCAGCGACACTGGCCATTTTAGCGTTTCCGATGCCAGAAGTCCAAGGCCGATCACGTCGCCGAACACTCTGCGCGAGGTTCGTTCCGGCAGTCCGGTGATGTTATCGGCGGTTATATCG
>CAYVBN010000172.1:0-5909 GCA_964449645.1 uncultured Hyphomicrobiales bacterium | reverse complement strand
TGCTTCACCACCTCCTGGACCTTCGGCATGCGCGTCATGCCGCCGACCAGGACTACCTCGTTGATCTCGCCCGCGGTGACGCCGGCGTCCTTGAGCGCCTTGCGGCACGGCTCGACGGTCTTCTGGATGAGATCGTCGACCAGCGCTTCGAGCTTGGCGCGCGTGAGCTTGAGCGTGAGGTGCTTCGGACCGGTGGCGTCCGCGGTGATGAACGGCAGGTTGATCTCGGTCTGCGTCGTGGACGAGAGCTCGATCTTCGCCTTCTCGGCGGCTTCCTTGAGCCGCTGCAGCGCGAGCTTGTCGTTGCGCAGGTCGATGCCCTGCTCCTTCTGGAACTCGTCCGCCAGATAGTTGACGAGCCGCATGTCGAAATCTTCGCCGCCCAGGAACGTATCGCCGTTCGTGGACTTAACCTCGAACACGCCGTCGCCGATCTCCAGCACGGAGATGTCGAAGGTGCCGCCGCCGAGATCGTAGACCGCGATCGTGCCGTTGGCCTTCTTGTCGAGGCCGTAGGCGAGCGCGGCGGCGGTCGGCTCGTTGATGATGCGCAGCACTTCGAGGCCGGCGATCTTGCCGGCATCCTTCGTCGCCTGACGCTGCGCGTCGTTGAAGTAGGCCGGAACGGTGATGACGGCCTGCTCGACCTTCTGGCCGAGATAAGCCTCCGCGGTCTCCTTCATCTTCTGCAGCACGAAGGCGGAGATCTGCGATGGCGAATAGGTCTTGCCGTCGGCTTCCAGCCACGCGTCGCCGTTGCCGGCCTTGATGATCTTGTAGGGGACGAGCTTCTTGTCCTTCTCGACCATCGGGTCGTCGTAGCGGCGGCCGATGAGGCGCTTCACTGCGAAGAACGTGCGCTCCGGATTGGTCACCGCCTGGCGCTTGGCCGGCTGTCCGACCAGACGTTCGCCTTCGTCCGTGAAGGCGACGATCGACGGCGTCGTCCGCATGCCTTCCGCGTTTTCAATGACCTTCGGCGTCGTGCCTTCCATGACGGCGACGCAAGAATTTGTGGTGCCGAGGTCGATGCCGATGACCTTGCCCATGATCTTTCCTCTCTTTGCAGCAGGTCGGCCCGGGCCTGATGAGCGCCCGGAAGAGCCGTCGGTTGGGCGTTCACGCCCACACGGACCACTCCTGGCCCGACCCCCTCGATTTACGCATGGATGCCGCGCCCCGGCGACATTCTAGGCTCCATATAGGAGGGCGGTAATCACCCGCAAGACAGCCATTCGGGAATTCGCTCGGCCTGCGGCCATTGCCGAAAGCCACGGTGGGCCGGCCGGCCATGCGCCGGTTAAGACTTCCGAAACGCTGCCGTCCGACCGGGCGATGCCGGCCGCACGATTGCGGCCGGCCGACCACGGGCGCCTTGGCGCCGCGCCCGCCATCGAATCGACGCGAGGACCGTCCAATGGTCCGCCCGACGTCGTCCCTTGCGCGGCCCGGGCGGGGCCGCCACCACGGAGGTCGGCATGACTTCGGCAGCCGGACTGCGGGTCCGTCCCGGCTACCTGACGCGAGCCGTGCAGTCGGAGCTCCTCTCCGCCATCCGGGAGGTGATCCGCCGCGCCCCCCTGTTCGTGCCGCGCATGCCGCGGACCGGCAAGCCGTTCTCGGTCCGCATGACCAATTGCGGACCGCTCGGCTGGGTCTCCGACGAGAGCGGCTACCGCTATCAGCCGACGCACCCCCACACCGGGGAGCCGTGGCCGGCCATGCCGCCGCTTCTCCTCACGTTCTGGCAGGAGATCGCGGGCTGCAGCCGCCCGCCCGAGGCTTGCCTGATCAACGTCTACGCCCCCGACGCCCGGATGGGCCTGCACCAGGACCGCGACGAGCAGGATTTCGCCGCCCCGGTCGTGTCGCTCTCGCTCGGGGACACCTGCATCTTCCGTGTCGGCGGCTTGCAGCGGAACGCGCCCACCCGCTCGTTCCGCCTCGCCTCGGGCGACGTCGTGGTGCTGGGCGGAGACATGCGGCTTGCCTTTCACGGGGTCGACCGCATTATTCCGGGCACGTCGACACTGCTGCCCGAAGGCGGGCGGATCAACCTGACGCTGCGGCGCGTGCGCGGTCCGCAGGAACACGAGAGCGGTCCGCACGACCGCCGAGCGGAGTGACGATGTCTCGGGCTTTTGTCGGCCGCCTCGCCGCGGCGTTTATCCTTGTTTGGTCTGGCGGCTTCGTCTCGTCCGGGAGCGCCGGCGCGACCGAGGCGACGTTTCCGCCCGGATCGCATGTCGGCCTCGTGCCGCCGACCGGATTCATCACGAGCCAGACCTTCCGGGGCTTCGAGGACAGGGACAAGGGCGCCTCCATCCTGATGCTGGAGATGCCGGCCGGCGCCTTCGCGGAAATCGACAAGGCGATGACCGACGCGGCCCTGAAGCGCCAGGGCGTGACGCTCGAGAAACGCGAGAACCTGATGCTGAAAACCGGCCGCGCGGTCTTGATGGTCGGACGTCAGGACTCGTCCGGCGAACACCTGCGCAAATGGATCCTGCTGGCTCCGTTGCCGAACGCGACCGCCATGCTCACGGTGCAGATGCCGGATGCGGCGCGCTCGGCCTACCCGGATTCCGTCATCCATTCCGCGCTCGCCTCGCTCGCCGTGCGCGAGAAAGTGCCGATCGACGAACAATTGGCGCTGCTGCCGTTCCACATGGACAACCTCGGCGGACTGCGCCCGTTCCGCGTCGTCCAATCGAGCACGGTGTTCCTCACCGAGGGGCCCCTGGACACGGTCGAGCCGGCGGAGCAGCCGCTGCTCGTGGTCTCGATTGCGCGCGGAGGCCCCGAACAGCCGAGCGAACGCAACGAGTTCGCCCGAAACCTGCTGACCAGCGTCGCCGGGCTCAGGGACATGCGCTTCGTGGGGGCCGACCTGCTGCGGCTCGGCACGCAGCAGGTCCACGAGATCATGGCGGAGGCGAAGGACGTGAAGACCGGCTCCGACCTCAAGCTGGTGCAATGGCTGAGGTTCGGAAGCGGCGGATTCGTGCGCCTGATCGGCGCATCGCGATCGGACGCCTGGCGCGACGCGTTCCCGCGCTTCCGCGCCGTGCGCGACGGCATCGCGCCACGTTAGCGGAGTTAGCGGAGCATCACCCCGAAAGATCATGCTCGATCACGGATGACGACCCCGACCCGGCGCCGCTTCGAGGCCCGCGATCCAGCTCTCATCCATCGATAGAGAGCCGAAGGCGCCGACCTCAGGACGCGTTGGGATTGTCGTTCGCGGGCGGAGTCCCGGGCGCCTGCTTGGGTCCGCCGCTCGACACCCCGACAAGAGCGGGACGCAGCACCCGCTCGCCGATCCGATAGCCGGGCTGCATCACCTGCACCACCGTGCCGGCCGGCTTCTGCGGATCGGGCACCTCGAACATGGCCTCGTGCACGTTGGGATCGAACTTCTGGTCCTGCGCCTCGATGCGCTTGATCCCATGCTTCTCCAGGACCCTGAGCAGCTCCTGCTCGGTCAGCTCGACGCCCTCGATGAAGGAACGAACCTGGGCGTCGGCGTCCGCCCGCAGGTCGGGCCCGATCGCGTCGAGCGCGCGGCGGACGTTGTCGGCCACGCCGAGCACATCGCGGGCGAAGGTGGAAACCCCGTAGGTGCGCGCATCCGCCACCTCGCGCTCGGTCCGCCGGCGCAGGTTCTCCATCTCCGCGAGGGTGCGCAGAAGCCGGTCCTTGAGGTCGGCGACTTCCCGTTCGAGCGCGCCCGTCCGCTCGTCGGCTGGCGTACTCTCCTTCGGTGCCGTCTGGCCGACCGCGGTGTCCTCATCGGCGGCCGCCGGCCGGGGTGCCTGCGTGGTGTCCGTCATCGGTCCTTTCCCGGTTCCTGTCGAATTCGCCCCGCATATCGAGATTCGCGGCGCAAAAATCAACCCGCTGCCCGTCCGGCGGGACTGATAAGGAGGGCAGAAGGAATGATCGGGCTCAGCCGGCGAGCAGCTTGCCCACGACCTTGGCGGTGTAGTCGACCATCGGGATGACCCGGGCATAGTTGAGCCGGGTCGGCCCGATGACGCCGATCACCCCGACGATGCGCCCCGATCCGTCGTGATAGGGCGCCACGATGGTGGACGATCCCGACAGCGAGAACAGCTTGTTCTCCGAGCCGATGAAGATGCGCACCCCTTCGGCCCGCTCGGCCCGGCCGAGCAGGTCGACGACCCCGCGCTTGGTCTCGAGATCGTCGAAGAGATGGCGGACGCGCTCAAGGTCCTCCAGCACCCGGAGGTCGTCGAGCAGGTTGGCGTGCCCGCGCACGATGAGCTTGCGCTCCTCGTTCTCGCCGCCGGACCAGCTCGCGAGCCCGGCCGCGACGATCTTCTGGGTGAGATGGTCGAGCTCGGCGCGGCCCGCTTCGAGCGCCTTTTCGAGCTCTGCCTTCGCCTCCGCGAGCGTCTTCCCGCGCAGCCGCGCGTTGAGGAAATTCGACGCCTCGACGAGCGCCGAGGTCGGCAGGCCGACCGGCAGGTTGAGAATCCGGTTCTCGACCTGGCCGTCCTCGGCGACCAGCACCACGAGCGCACGCTCGGGCTCGAGCCGGACGAACTCGATGTGCTTCAGCCGCACGTTCGACTTGGCGGCGAGCACGACCCCGGCCGCGCGCGTGAGGCCCGACAGGAGCGCCGACGCCTCGGTGAGGACGTTTTCGACCGATTTCCCGGCGGCCGCCACCTGGCCTTCGATCGAACGCCGATCGGCTTCCGTCAGATCGCCGATCTGCATCAGGGCGTCGACGAAGAAGCGCAGCCCCATCTCGGTCGGCAGCCGGCCGGCCGAGGTGTGCGGCGCGTAGACGAGACCGAGCTGCTCGAGATCCTGCATGACGTTGCGCACGGAAGCCGGCGACAAGGTCATCGGGATGATGCGCGAAATATTGCGTGAACCGACCGGTTCGCCGGTCGCCAGATAGCTTTCGACGATGTGCCGGAAGATCTCGCGCGAGCGTTCGTTGAGCTGCGCGAGGCTGATCTGGCTGGTCCCGATGGGAACGTCTTGGGCCACGTATCGATCCTGACGTATTGCGATCACTGAGAGAATTGTCCATGTGGCCGGAGAAGTTCAAGCCGGGGACTTGTCCGGCCCCGGCCCTCCACCTAATAACTCGGGTCCGGCCGCAATCGCCGGCCCGTGCCAAGGAGAATTCCGGACATGCGTCCGAGCCGACGACAGCCCGACGAGTTGCGCGCCGTTTCGCTCGAACGCGGCGTCGTGAAATACGCTGAAGGTTCCTGCTTCGTGAAGTTCGGCGATACCCAGGTGCTGGTCACGGCGACGCTCGAGGAGAAGCTGCCACCCTGGCTCAAGGGCCAGGCGCGCGGCTGGATCACCGCCGAGTACGGCATGCTGCCGCGCGCCACCTCCGAACGCACCCGGCGCGAGGCGGCGACCGGGAAGCAGAGCGGCCGCACGGTCGAGATCCAGCGGCTGATCGGGCGCAGCCTGCGCGCCGTCGTCGATCTCGGCGCGCTCGGCGAGCGGCAGATCACGGTCGATTGCGACGTCATCCAGGCGGACGGCGGAACGCGCACCGCCGCGATCACCGGCGCCTGGGTGGCGCTGCACGACTGCATCGCCTGGATGCGCAAGCGCGACATGCTGCTCGCCAACCCGCTGCGCGATCACGTCGCCGCCGTCTCGTGCGGCATCCACCGTAATGCGCTCGTGCTCGATCTCGACTATGCGGAGGATTCGGAAGCCGAGACCGACGCCAATTTCGTCATGACCGGGTCGGGCGGAATCGTCGAGGTGCAGGGCACGGCCGAGAAGACGCCGTTCACGCTGGACGAGTTCCTCGCGCTGATGGCGCTGGCGCGCAAGGGCGTCGCCCGGCTCGTCGAGCTGCAGAAGCTTGCGGTGGCGTGAGGCGCACGCGGGCGCGCCCTACG
>CAYVBN010000171.1:0-12216 GCA_964449645.1 uncultured Hyphomicrobiales bacterium | reverse complement strand
AGGGTCGCCACCACCTTGGTGATGCGCTGGCCGGTGAGGTCCTGGAAGTTGCACGCTTCGAAAATGTGGATGACGTGCTCCTGCATGTCCTGCACGAGCTGCCGGTTCTGGTCGTCCCTGACCCGTGCGCTGAGCGTCTGCGCCGCCTGGTCGATGTCCTCGGCGGCGGCGAGAATCTGATCGGTCGCCTTTTCGGTGCCGCCCACGATGGCGTCGAGTTCGTGCGTGACGCGCGCCATCTCCGGCCCTTCGAAGCCGGTGACGTGCAGCGTGGCGATCTCGCGTTTGGTCTTGTTGATCGCGTCGTAGATCAGGTCGAGCTCAGACTTGAGCTGCTGGGCCTCGGTGATCTGCGCCTTGTAGGCGTCGATCATCTGCTGGGTGATCTGCTCGTTCGGCTTGACCAGCGCGCGCAGCGCCTTCAACTCTTCGAGGATCTCGTGATGCGGCAGCGGTTGCTCGCTTCGCGCCGGGAACGTCTCGTATCTCGCCCCGCGACGGCGTCCGATTTCTTCGATGCGGAATAGTCTGCGCTGCGCCGACATCCGGAATCCCCCAACTTCAAGTGCGCGGACGCGAGTGTGGCGGATTTGAAGATCTCGAGATCTTACAGCGAGCTCTGATGAGGAGCCCCAAATCCAGAAGCCGCACCGGAATCCTAAACTGGCTAGTGTCCCTTCGACTGCGAAGTCCGCATCAGGGCCTGTCGCAAGGTGTTGCGAACTTCGGAATCGGGACACTAGGGCGGGAGATTTAACGCCGGGTTCACGGTTGTGGTCGGGAGAAGGCGTGCGCGCTGTACCGAGGGGAGCGGGCTCAGACAATGCGCGGCATCATCTGTTCACTGCGCGTAAACCATAACATCATGAACAGAAACCCGAACGAACATCGATAACAAAGTCCGAACGCGCGTTTACCAATCGGTTCGAGTTTTCTCGTCTACTCGGGGCACGGCGCGCCTCTCGGGCGGCGCCGACCGGCGATCGTGTCTCGAGTACGTCCATGCTGCGCATTCTCTGCATCCTCACGACCTGCGTCCTTGGTCTTGCGTCGGCCGCTGCCGCCGCTCCGCTGTCGCTCGCACCCGACCGTTCCTCGCCTGCCGCGGAGCCCGAAGCCGCGCCGCGCTATGCGTCGGCGCAGCGGCCCGATCTGGGCGGCGGTTTCATCGAATTCATTTTCGGCGGCCTTGCCGGCGGCGCTTCCGCGCCTGCGCCCGTGCGGGGCGAGGGCGCCATGAGGGCGCCGAACGGCCCCTATATCGGCCCCGACGGTTATGCGCGACGCACCGATCCGGTGGAGCAGGGCGAGCCCGTGTCGCAGGGGCCGATCGACCCGAAATACGAGCCGCAGGAGGTCGCGTATGACGGGAAGGAGCCACCCGGTACGATCGTGATCGACACGCCGCACCGCTTTCTGTTCCTGGTCGAGGGGGGCGGCATGGCGCGGCGCTATGGCATCGGCGTCGGACGTCCCGGCTTCGCCTGGGCAGGCGTGCATCAGATCACGGCCAAGCGCGAATGGCCCGACTGGCGGCCGCCCGAGGAGATGCTCAAGCGCCGCCCCGATTTGCCGCGCTACATGCCGGGCGGTCCCGACAATCCGCTCGGCGCGCGCGCCATGTATCTCGGCTCGACGCTCTATCGCATCCACGGATCGAACGAGCCGTGGACCATCGGTCACGCCGTCTCGTCTGGCTGTATCCGCATGCGCAACGAGGATGTGATCGATCTCTACGGCCGCGTGAAAGTCGGCACCAAGGTGGTGGTGATCTGACCGGCCACGCGCGCCGCCCCGTCAGGGTGTGGCGCCGGCGCACGATCCGGCGAGGTGGAAGCGGTTCGCCGAGAGATCATCCGCCGGTTCTTGCCGATCGCGCTCTCGATGCGCCTGCGCGGTCACGCCACGTCAGTGTCGTCGGAATCGTACCCGTCCGAATCGTAGTCGCTATCGTCGTAATCGCCGTCATCGGACTCGAAGTTCCCGTCGTCCTGATCGTCGTCATCGTCCGTGTCGCCGCTGCCGAACAGGCCTGCGGATTGTCGCTCGTCGTCGAAGGCGGCGCTGCGCCGCCCGCCGATATCGTCGAGGCCCGCTTCGCGCGCGAGGTCGCTGTCGGCCGCACTGCCGCCCCACGGCGAGCGCTCGCCCGAGAGGCCGGGATCGAAGGCGCCCGCCGACGCATGACCGCCGAACATCGAGCGGATCGAATTGAGCAGCATGGCGCCGCCGATGACGCCCGCAGCGCTCGCCGCCGCCGTGCCGAGGAACGATCCTCCGGGAGACCCTTGCGGGGATGCGGAGGGCGGCGGCTGTGGGTCGGACCGGAACCCGGGAGGCGCACCCATCGGGGCTTCGCCTGGGCGCACGCTCGGGACCGAGCCGCGCGGCGCCTCGCGGCCGAGCAGGGCATTGCGCATGCTGTCGAGAAATCCGCCTTGCTGCTGCGGGGGCTCCGCCCCCTCGAGGCTCGCTTCGAGGTCGCGGATGCGGGCGTCGGCGCGCTTGAGCGCTTCATCCTGCACCAGCACCGTTTGCACCAGTGCGTAGACCGCGTGCGGCGCCTGCTGCAGGCCTTCCGCGATGGCGCGTTCGGCGTCGCGATCCCGCGGCTGGGATTCGAGCCGGGCGAGGCGGTCGAACAGGTCGGCAACGAGCTGTCGTTCCTGCGGGGTCATGGCGGTGTCCTCCGAGGCGGGCCGTAGGGCCCGCGCGCGGCGTCATATGGGGAGCCCATTACTGCCTGGGAATGGCAAGCCAGCGAAAAAAGCGGGCCCCGCCATAACCGCTCAGGCGAGCGCAATCCCGCGTTCGGCGAGAACGGCCGGGAAGACGTGGCCGGCGAAGAAGGCGTATTCCTGGGCGCGCGCCGTGGTCAGGGGATCGAGGCGGGCGAGCTCCGCATCGACATGGCCTGGATGGCACATGACGAGGCCGCCGTCCGGCAACGTGTCCAGAAATCCCGCGAACCGGTCCGCGAAGGGGCGTGCGGCATTGAAATCGTAGGTGCCGGCAAAGGCCGGATTCGTCCGCAGTCCCAGCTGGGCGGCGCGGCTGCGGAAGCCGCGGCTGAGCACGTCGAGCAGGAGGCCTTTGCGGTCGGTGAAACGCCCGGCGACCGGCCCGGCGCGGCCGCACTGGCGGATCCAGGCGCTCGGGGCCGTGAGCGCCATCTGGCTGAGCACCGCCTCGCGCACCTGCGGAAAGACCTGCACGTGCTGATGCCCGTCAATGAAATCCGGCATCCGTCCGAAGGCGCCCGTGAACGCGCGCAGTTGCGCCGCGACCTCTTCGGCGATGACCTTCACGTTCAGGGTGTGCAGGCAGGCGCGGGCGAGCATTTCGCCGAGCGGCAGGAACGCTCCATTGCGCAATGGTGCGTAGCCGCCCGTCAGCGGCCGGAACGGGGCCGTCAACGTAACGTGCAGCCCGATGGCGACGCGCCTCATATCATCGTTGAGCTTCGCCAGCGCAGCCGCGTCGGCGGCGCGGAAATTCGGCGAGACGACCATGACCGACGTGGCATTGAGCCGGCCCCGTGCGATGAGATCGCGGATCGCCGTGCTCACCCCGTCCGACAAGCCGTAGTCGTCGGCGCAGATCCAGATGCGCCGCGGCGGCGCGGAAGGCTCGCTGCGGTTCGGTTCGGCCTGCATCCTCGCCTCGAGGATCACGTCCGCCACTGCGGGCCGCTTCATTCCGCTGCGGTCCTGGCCGGCACGCCCGAACGATCGCTGTCTTCGGATGGCTTCACGCTGTGCTCGGCGACGAAATAGACCGGACGCCCTTTGAGCTCGGACAGGATCTTGCCGATGTACTCGCCCATGATGCCGATCATCAGGAGCTGCACGCCGCCCAGCACCATCAGGCCGACGATGAGCGACGGATAGCCCGGGACGGTGTGTTCGTAGATGAACGCCTCGATCATCATCCAGACGCCGAAGACGAGGGCGCCGGCCGCGAGCAGCAGGCCGAGCAGGCTGGCGACCCGCAGCGGCGCGACCGAGAAGGACGTCAGCCCTTCGATCGAAAGTCCAAGCAGCGAGCTCACGCTCCAGCTCGTGCGTCCATGCGCGCGTTCGGCCGGTTCGTAGTCGACGCGGATCTGCCGGAAGCCGATCCAGGTGGCGAGGCCCTTGAAGAACCGGTTGCGTTCGGGGAGCTGGCGCAGCGCGGCCGCCGCACGCGGCGAGAGCAGGCGGAAATCGCCGGCGTCCTCGGGGATCTTCTGCCGGGCGCCCCAGTTGATGAGCGTGTAGAAAGCTTTGACGCCGAGCCGGCGCAGCAGCGACTCGTTCTCCCGGTGCGCCTTGGCGGTGTAGACGACGTCGTAGCCGCCGTCGAGCCAATGGCCGACCAGCGTCTCGATCAGCGTGGGCGGATGCTGGCCGTCTCCGTCGATGAACAGCACGGCGCCGCGCCGGGCGTGCTCGAGGCCTGCCAAAAGAGCCGCTTCCTTGCCGAAGTTGCGCGACAGCGACACGATCTGCAGGTCGAACCCTTGCGCCGGCAGGGTGCGGGCGACCGCGAGCGTCTGGTCGCGGCTGCCGTCGTCGATATAGATGATCTCGCAGGCAAGCCCGCGTTGCGTCCGCAGGTTGCGCACCACCTCGGTGAGCCGCTCGTGAAGCCGGGCGAGGCCGGGCGATTCGTTGAACAGCGGCACGACGATGGAGAGGCCCGCTTCGGGCCCGCCCGCCGGCTGTCGCCCGCCGGCCTCGCTGGTCCAATTCGTAGCGTCGGTCATCTCAGGATTGCACTCGTCTCGTTCGAGATCCGTCGCGAGCGCGCATCTCGCTGCGCTCCCTGACGTTTTCGCGCGCTTCGACCCTCATTGGCCGGCGCGCGGGTCCGTGATGTGGTTCCGCCGCACCGATCCGTCGACCTCCGGATTATACCGCGGGCAAAAGAACCTGTCGCGCGCCCGCCCGGGCGTGCTAAGCGGTGCCGCATGACCTCGCAAGCTCCGCTCCCGAGTCTGTTCGAGCGCCTCGTGCTCGCATGGCACGAGCGTGCGCTTTTCCTCAAGGCCATCAGTTTCGGTCTCGTCGGGGTGGTGAATACCGCGGTGGATTTCTGCGTTTTTTGGGCCGTGTACCGCGCGCTCGATCTGCCGCCGCTCGTGCCGAACCTGATGACGTGCTTCGTCCGAGCCGACTTTCTGGGATGCCTGGCGGAGAACCTGCCGTGGTGGTTCATCGCGACGAACGTCGTGTCCTGGTCGGTCGCGGTTTCCGGCTCCTACATCATGAACTCCTTTACGACCTTTGCGGCGGAGTCGGGGCGTCGTCTGAGCCTGCGCGGCTACGCCACATTCGTCGCGTCGGGCGTCGCGGGGCTTATCGCCAACACGGCGACGCTCATCGTCGCGGCGATGTTCGTGCACGTTCTCGTCGCCAAGGTTCTGGCGATCGCGGTGAGCTTCCTGGTCAATTTCTCGCTGTCGCATTTCGTCGTGTTCCGCCCCCGGCCGCGCGAAGTCAGTGAAGCGTCCTGATCCGAGAGCCAGATCCGCAACAGTGGACACCGGTTTGCGCTCGCTCGCTGCATGAAGGGCGCATGATCCTTATCGGCGAATCGCTTGCGCTTCGCCGGACCATATGCTGCGCCGGGTTTTACCGTGAAAGTCCCGCCTCAAGCTTGGCGTAGAGCGGATTGTCGCGCGTGAAGACGTAATCGATCCGGCTCACCGACACCGTGTCGGCCCCGTGCTCACGCAGGAAAGTCGCCAGCGGGTGGACCTGCGCGGGCGGGCAATGCAGGGTCAGCATGCCGGACGAGGTCGGACCGCCATAGGGCGCGACGACGCCGAAGCGCTGCGTCGCCTCGCCGAGCAGCCGCGCGTCGCAGCCCGGAAAGCGCGTGCGCACCTCGCTGTAGGCCTGGGCGCGCGTGTAGGCGACGATGCGGTCGAGCATCATGCGCGCGGTGTCGCGCTCCGCCGCGCCCCAGGCGGCATGGCGCGCCGCCACGAGGTTCGCCTGCGAGCGCAGAATGACGCCGTCGTCCAGCACCTTGAGGCCGTTGGCGGCGAGCGTGGTTCCGGTGGTGGTGATGTCGACGATGAGCTCGGCGGTGCCGGCGGCCGGCGCGCCTTCGGTGGCGCCGGCGCTCTCGACGATCCGGTAATCGACGACGCCGTGCGCGGCAAAGAAGTCGCGCGTGAGATTCTCGTATTTGGTGGCGACGCGCATCCGGCGGTCGTGCTTGAGCCGGAAAGCCGTCGCGACGTCGTCGAGGTCGGCCATGCTGCGCACGTCGATCCAGGCCTGCGGCACCGCCACCACCACATTGGCGAAACCGAAGCCGAGGCCGGCCACCAACACGACGCGCTCGTCGGCATCGGCGATCATCTCGCGCACCAGGTCCTCGCCGGTGATGCCGAGGTGCGCGGCGCCCTGCGCCAGCTGCTGCGTGATCTCCGAGGCCGACAGATAGGCGACGTCGACGTCCGGCAGGCCCGCAATGCTGCCGCGGTACTCGCGCGCTCCGCGCGGCTTGACCAGCGGCAGCCCCGCCCGCGCGAAGAAGTCTTCGGCGTTCTCCTGCAGGCGCCCCTTGGCGGGCACGGCGACGACGAGCGGGGCGCTCATGCGACCGCTCCGGCGAGCCGTTCGATCCATACCGCGAAGCCGACGGCGGGCAGCGAGCGGGGGCTGCCCAGCCGCGAGAGCAGACCGTCGTAACGGCCTCCGGCGACGAACGGATCGTCGGGCGCGGCGGGGTCGTGCAGCTCGAACATGAATCCCGTGTAGTAGTCGAAGCCGCGTCCGAACGCGGTCGAGAACCGGATCTGTGCGACGTCGATGCCGCGCGCGGCCAGGGCGCGCGTGCGCTGCTCGAACAGGTCGAGCACCGGCCCGAGCGCGAGGCCGGCGTCATCCGCGAGCTTGCGAAGCTCCGCGGCTGCCGCATCAGGCGCGCCCGCGATGCCGAGAAAACGCTCGATCAGCCCGCGCACGGTTTTCGGCAGCGTGGTGCCGGCGGCGAGCGACGACTGCTCGAGAAACCGGTCGGCGATCTCGCCCACCGTGCGTCCGCCAACCGCCGTGATGCCGGCGATCGATAGCAGGTCCGTCACCAGCGCGTGCGCGCCTTTCGGATCGGAGCCAGCGATGGCCGCCAGCACGCCCCGATATTCGGGTTTCGATTCGGCGGCGGCGAGCACGAGCGCGTCGAGATCGTGCGCCAGATTGCTCTTGCGATTGAAGTCCTTGAGCAGGCGGCGTTTCCACGCCGGCGCAAGATCGAGCGCCGAGACCAGAGCGGAGAACAGCGCGGCGTCGCCCATGCGGATTGCCGGGCGCGTGACGCCGTAATGGGCGGTCGCGGCGAGCCCGAGCGCCAGCATCTCGGCGTCGGCGGCGGCTTCGTCGGTGCGGCCGAACGACTCGATGCCGGCCTGGAGCAGCTCGCGCGCGCCGTCGTGGGTGCGTTCGGACCGCCTCGGCTGCCGGAACACCGGACCGAGATAACAGAAGCCGGCCGGCTGCCCGGCTTTGGCGGAGGCGAGATAGTCGCGCACCACCGGAATGGTCAGGTCCGGCCGCAGACAGAATTCGCGGCCCGACGGATCGGCGGTGAGATAGAGGCGGCGGCGGATGTCTTCGCCGGAGAGGTCGAGAAACGGCTCGGCCGGCTGCAGGATCGCCGGGGCCACGCGCGCGTAGCCGGCGCGCTCATAGGAGGCGACAAGCGTCTCCGCACGCGCATCCGGTATGCTGGTCGTCCCCGTCCTCATCTCGCAACCGTCAAAATCTCGCAACCGTCAAACGTGGGATGGCCTTCAGGCGAATGGCCGTCCCGCTGTAACCCTTTGATTGAGCATGATCTGGTCCGAAGATCGGCTTTTCGGGATCACGCTCCGGCGGCCGTTTAGCACGCCTTTGTTAAAGCTTCGACGTGGATCGTCCGGTGCCCTTAACGTCCTGAGATTGCTTGATTAGTAACGGGGACGCCCTGCGGGAGAGCAGGAGGATGCAGCCGGGAAGGGGAATTCGCCGCCAAGTGCCGGCTGGAAGTGTCGGTTAACCAAGGGATCTCCGCCCGCCGCCGGACCGGCGATCAGTCCCAAGCCACCGCGTGGCGGGCCAGGACCTCGCGCACCGCCTCGACCAGCTTGTCCTCGGCGACGGCGAATTGGGCCGGTCGCGATTCCCGCCATTCCTGGGTCGATGCGATGGCGGCGGCGGCCTTGGCGCCCTCGATGAGGTCCTTGATCTGGTCCTCGCCCTTCTGCTTCTCGTCCGAGCCCTGGATCACCACGCAGGGCGCGCCGCGGCGGTCCGCGTACTTCATCTGCGGACCGAACTTGCCGCTGCCGAGATAGAGCTCGGCCCGGATGCCGGCAGCCCGCAAGGTTGCCGCCATGCGCTGATAGTCGGCGAGGCGGTCGCGATCGAGCACGGTGACGACGACCGGGCCGGGCGCCGGACGTTTCTCGATCTTGCCGAGATGGGTGAGGGCGGCCGCGAGCCGCGACACCCCGATGGAGAAACCCGTGGCCGGCACGGCTTCGCCGCGGAAGCGCGCGATCAGGCCGTCGTAACGCCCGCCGCCGGCGACCGAGCCGAAGCGCACCGGCCGGCCGGCGTCGTCCTTGATCTCGAAGGTAAGGTCCACCTCGTAGACCGTGCCGGTGTAGTACTCGAGCCCGCGCACGACCGACGGATCGACCACGATTCGCCCGTCGCCGTAGCCGGCGGCCCGCACCAGTGCGTCGATCTCGCGCAGCTCCGAAACGCCGCTCGCGCCGAGCGCGCTGCCGCGCACGGCGTTGTCGAAATTGGCGAGCGTGGCCTCGCTTGACTGCACGCTCTTTGAGCGCGCGCCGAACTCGCCCGCGCCGGTGAAGGTGAGAATGCGGCCGATCGCGTCCTCGGGCAGGTCCGCGCCCTTGGTGAAGTCGCCGCTCTCGTCCTTGCGGCCCGGACCGAGCAGGAGACGCACGCCTTCAGGACCGAGCCGATCGAGCTTGTCGACGGCGCGCAGGACCGTGAGGCGCCGGCCCGCGTTGGCCTCGCCGCCGAGCCCGATCGCCTCGAGCACGCCGTCGAGCACCTTGCGGTTGTTGATCTTGACCACGTAGGAGCCGCGCGGAATTCCGAGCGCCTCCATGGTGTCGGCCGCCATCATGCAGATTTCCGCATCCGCCGCCGGCGAGGCCGAGCCGACCGTGTCGGCGTCGAACTGCATGAACTGGCGGCAGCGCCCGGGCCCCGGCTTCTCGTTGCGGAACACCCAGCCTTCGCGATAGCTGCGATAGGGCTTCGGCAGGTGGTCGAAGTTCTCCGCCACGTAGCGCGCGAGCGGCGCGGTGAGGTCGTAGCGCAGCGAGAGCCACTGCTCGTCGTCGTCCTGGAACGAGAACACGCCTTCGTTCGGCCGGTCCTGGTCGGGCAGGAACTTGCCGAGGGCGTCGGTGTATTCGATCGCCGGCGTCTCGACCGGTTCGAACCCGTAGAGCTCGTAGACGGCGCGGATCTTCGTCAGCATCCGCCGCGTCGCCGCGATCTCGGCCGCGGCGCGGTCGACGAGCCCGCGCGGCAGGCGGGCCTTGAGCTTTTCGGTTTTCGCTGCGGACATCGAGATCATTCCGCTCGGGGGATCGGACCGCGCGGTTGGTAGCAGCCGTCCCCCCGAGCGGCAAGCGCGCCGCGCGGCGCGGTCCGGTCATGCGGACGGGCTACGTCGGGGGCTACGTCGGTCAGTTCGAGGCGAGCAGGCCGGCTTTGGTGAGGTCGCGGGCGAGCCGGTCGACGACCGGAGGGCCGGGAAAGAACTTGCCCAGCTCGCCGCGCAGGTCATTTCGTATCCCCGGCTGCAGGTTGACCAGCTTGGCGATCGCCCGCTGCGCGCCCGCATCGTCGCCGTTCTTCACGCAGATCAGGGCGCGCGCCAGATAACCGAGCGCGAATTTGTCCCGGGGCAGCTCGCTCGCGAGCGTGCGCGCCTCATCGAAATCGCCGCTCAGGTAGGCGAGGAGAAACAGGCCGAAATCGATCCGCACCGGACGCACCAACCCGAAAAAGGCGGCCTGGCGTAGCATCGTGCGCGCCCTGTCGAGCTCGCCGAGCGCGGCGAGCTGAGTGCCGACATGCACGAGCGTGCCGAGATCGTACGGGTTGAGCGCCAGCGCCTTGTCGCCGGCGGCCAGCGCCGCCGGCACCTCACCGCGCGCCAGATAAATGTCGGCGAGCACCCGATGCGCGCGCACGCTGTTCGGCTTGAGGGTTATGGCCCGGCGGGCCGCCGTGAGAGCACGGTCCAGCGGCGGAGGCGGAGTCTCGTCGTCGGCGATCCCGAACTGGTATTCGCGGAAATAGACGCGGGCGAGCGCGGCAAAACCGAGCGCGAAGGTCGGGTCCATTTCGATCGCCTGCCGCAGGCAAGAGCGCACGCCGGCGTGCCGGCGGACATCGTAATCGCGCCAGTAGTCGAAGGTGGCGAGCAGACAAGCATAGCGCGGATCGATGTTGGAATTGGCAGGCAGCTTCATGCGTTCGTGCGTGTGAACGATGCCGAACGGCTGCCCGAGAATCGTCGCCAGTTCGCGAATGACCGCGTTCTCCGGCTCGCGCGGATCGGCCCCCAGCGCAATGCGCTCGAAGTTCTTCGACCAGACGATCGTTCCGTCTTCCGTGTCGATCAGCCGGAACATTAGGGTGATGACCCCTTCGTCCGGCGATTCCGCCGAAGCGGCCAGGCGGTAGTCGATGCGGGGCACGAAGGCGTCGTCGCTCGCCGTCTTCGTTTCCACTCTCTGCGGAGAGATCGCCGCCTGAGCGATTGCGGACGTGCCCGTCGCCGGGCCCGGGCCGAGATCGGAGACGACGTTGATCTCGTCGAAGCGCGACAGTGCGTCGGCGAGCTTTTCGCGCACGCGCGTCAGCGGGATGTTCCAGTCGGTCGACGCGCCGAGGAACGCGAACGGCTCGACGTAGATCATCGGCCCGACGGACTGGAAGCGCCGGCGCGGGCTCGCCGCGCCATCGGCCGACGAAGCCGTGACCGCCGCCCCCGAGCGGTTGTTGAAGTCGAACAGGAGGTCGGCGAAATCGTAGATGAGGGCGCCGAGCAGCAGAAATCCGATCGGCGCGGCGTGGCGGCGCAGGCGCGCGAGGACCAGCGTGCCGGCTTCCGAAACCTGGTCGACCAGCTTGCGATTCGGCGTCGCCGGCTGAATGCGCCTGTGGAACACCGGAACGTAGCTGCCGCGCGGCAGCTCGATTTCCACCGGATCGTCTGCTCCGGTCTCGCTGTAGTATCGCTCGAGGGCGCGCCGAAGCCGCCCCGCCTCGACGCGCACGATCGGGTCGCTCTGCGGATCGAAATCTTCGTCGCGTCCAAGGGCCTCGATCGCGATCGTGTAGCCCTTGAGACGCTCGCTCTGGCCGGCAAGCGTCGCATCGACGACGAAGCGCAGGAATGACGTGAGCTGGGGCGAGGCACGAAAGGCCGGGCTGGCGACAACGCGCGCGCATGCCGCGCGGATGTCCTCCGCGGGAAGCTCACTCTCGACATCAAGTTCGCAGCTCATCCCGATGCGGCCCACCCGTTCTCGAGTACGCTGAACGTTGATGTATTAAGTCGAGGTGCCAACCAAAGCGGCGTCGTTCCCTGATTTGGCGAAGCGCGACGTCAGGTTGAGAATTTCGACCGACGCGCGCGTTGCGAGGCGTCCCGGGTTCGTGCAACGAGGACGCGACACCTAATCAGCCGAAGCCCCGCTTGGCAATCGGCGAATTCGCCGACCTGCCTGCACCCGCCTGCATGATTTCTCATGCATATGCGGGGACATGCTCTTCGCGCCACAATGTGATTCAAATTGCATCTATTCAAGCTGGAGCACCGGTTCTGGTGTTCCATCGCACTCGCCGTTGCGAAGAGAATTTCTCGCGCGTGCACACGTCGTCACACGCTCTGCGATCCGGCCAGGCATCCGCCCATACAGGTCAAGTGGGCCACACGGGACCAAGTCATATCGGGCTAAGTCATCGGGCCAGGTCTGGGGACCAAGCCAAGCGGGGACCGGGCCAAGCGGGGACCAGCCACGTGGGACGCGCGCGATGCGAGGGTGGGCAGCAATTTTGCGCAATGCCGTGCTCTCGATTATGAACCGGCGCATGGTCTTGCGACGCACGGCTTGCACGTCGCCGGATCCTGCGCCGGCGTCGGGCGCGTTGTGGGACGGCGCGCCCCTCCGGGAGCCATGTC
>CAYVBN010000170.1:0-4524 GCA_964449645.1 uncultured Hyphomicrobiales bacterium | reverse complement strand
TGCACGTTCTGCTCGACGATCAGGATCGAGAGGTCGAGCGCGCGCAGATCGCGGATCAGTTGAAACAGCAACCCGACATAGATCGGCGCGAGGCCCTCGGTCGGCTCGTCGAGCAGGAGGACACGGGGCTTCGCCATAAGGGCGCGACCGATCGCCAGCATCTGCTGCTCGCCGCCGCTCAGAGAGCCGGCGACCTGGTTGCGCCGCTCGGCGAGGACCGGCAGCAGGTCGTAGACTTGGCGCAACGTGTCCGCTCGAACGGACCGCGCGGCGGCCGAATAGGCGCCGATCTCCAGATTCTCCAGCACGGTCATGAACGGAAACAGCCGGCGCCGCTCCGGCACGAGAACGAGGCCGTAACGCACGCGCTCGTAGGCCGGAAGGGCGTCGAGGCGTTCGCCGCCGACGACGATCTCGCCGCTCGTCCGGGTGCGCAGCCCGGCAAGCGAGAACATGAGCGTGCTCTTGCCGGCGGCATTCGCCCCGACCAGGCCGACGATCCGGCCCGGCTCGACACTCAAATTGATATCGTGCAGAATCTGCACCGGGCCATAATGGGCGCAGAGCTGCCTCACCTCAAGCAAAGCTCGTCTCCTCGCCCAGATAGGCTTTGACCACGGCAGGATCGCGCGACACGGTCTCGGGGGTGCCGTCGGCGATCAGCTCGCCCCGATGGAGCACCAGGATCCGGTGCGCCGTCTGCATGATCGCGTAGAGCACGTGCTCCACCCAGATGACGGTGATGCCGCGCGCCGGCAGGCCGGCGACGAAGTTCGTCATCAGCTTGACCTCGGTCGGCGTCAGTCCGGCCATGATTTCGTCGAACAGAACGAGGCGTGGCCGCAGCGCCAAGGCGCGCGCGACCTCGAGGCGCTTGAGAAGGCCGGCGGTGAGCACGCTCACCGGCTCGTCGGCGTAATCGATGAGGCCGACGTCGGCCAGCATCGCTTCGGCTTCCACGCGCGCCGCAGCCACGCTGGCCTGATGCAGCAGCGCGCTGAGCACGACGTTCTCGACGACGGTCAGATGTCGGTAAGGCTTGGGGATCTGGAACGTGCGCGCCACGCCGCTCCGCGCCGCCTGATAGGCCTTCCATCCCGAGACGTCCCGCCCTTCGAACAGGACCGCGCCGGCGCTCGGCGGCAGATGGCCGGCGATGATGTTATACAGGGTGCTCTTGCCGGCGCCGTTCGGTCCGATGAGGCCGACGAGCTCGCCCGGCGCGACCGTCAGGCTGACATCGCGGACCGCCTGCAGCGTCCCGAACACGCGCCCGACATTGCGAAGCTCGAGCAGGGGCATCATCGCGACGTCTTCTTGCGGCCGGACACGAGCCGCGTCAGCGCGGCCGTGATCCCGCCGGGGAAATACAGCATCACCACGATGACAATCGCGCCGTAGATCGCGAGGTGAAGGCCGGAAATCGAGCTCCCGAAATAGGAGCGCAGGAGCTCGGAAAGCGGCGTGATCGCGAATGCGCCGAGCACCGGGCCGATCGCGGTGCCGAGGCCGCCGAGAGCAGGCAGCAGCGCGAATTGGAACGAAAGCTCGGGCGAGATCACATAGGTGGGATCGAGATAGAGGAAGTATTGAGCGAACAGCGAGCCGCCGATGCCCGTGAGGCCCGCGCTGAGCGCCATCGCGGCCGTGCGGACGAGCAGCGGATTGACGCCGGCCGCAGCCGCGGCATCTTCGTCGTCGCGCACCGCAAAGAGATGATAGCCGAACCGAGACGCCTCGACGAACTTGGTGATCAGATAGGCCGCGCAGGCATAGACGAGCATCAGGATCGCGTATGTGGTCTTGCTGGCGAACACCATCTGGACAAGGCCCGTGGTCGGCAGGATCGATATCCCCTCGGGCCCTCCGGTCAGGCTTGCCCAGTTCAGCGCCCCGATGCGCACGACCTCCGAGGCCGCCAAGGTGGAGAGAATGAAGAACGGTCCGCGCAGCCGCGCACAGATCAGCGCCAGCACGGCGCCGAATGCCGCCGCAAGGAGGCCGCCGGCCCACATTCCGATCCACGGCGTGATGCCCGCGTGCACGCCCAGGATGGTGGAGGTATAGGCCCCGACCCCGAAGAACGCGGCGTGGCCGAACGAGATGAGCCCCGCGTAGCCGCCGGCGATGTTCCAGGCGAGCGCCAGGCCGGCCCACAGGAAGCTCAGGATGAGGACGTCCTGCAGATTCTGCGGAAGCGGCACCACGATCAGGACGACACATACCGCAAGCAGGAAACATTCGAGAACGGAGCCGGTGCCGCGCTCCGGCATGAAGCGGCCCCACCACGATTTCGCATACCGATGCTCGGCGATGACGGACATCCGGTTCCTCAATCGTTGACGCCGAGATTGGCGGTGCCGCGCTGGCCGAGCAGGCCGGAGGGACGGAAGATCATCACCAGGAGGAACAGAATGAAGAAGAACATCTGTCCGAACGCCGGCGCGATGTAGTAGCTGCTCATCGACTGCACCACGCCGATGCACATTCCGCCAAGCAGCGCGCCTTCGATGCTGCCCATGCCGCCGAGCACCACGATCACGAAGGCGATCAGCACGAAATTCAATCCGACGGTCGGGAACACCGAGAAGAGCGGCAGCATCATGCAGGCCGACAGGCCGACGAGCGCCGATCCGCCCGCGAACGTGACGAGGAAGATGCGCGGGACCGCGATGCCCATCAGCATGGCGGCCTCACGGTCCTGAACGGTGGCGCGGATGGCCTTGCCCAGATAAGTCGTCTTAAGCACCCAGCGCAGCAACAGGCTGCAGACGAGCGCGACCGCGAAGCCGACCACCAGTTCGGGCTTGGCGTAGAACGGCCCGATCCTGAGCGAGCCGCCGCCGAGCACCGGCGGAATGTCGCGCAGGTCGGCCGAGAGCAGCATCAGGGCCACGTTCTGCATCAGGATCGACAGCCCCATCGTGGCGAAGACGACGACCAGATGCGGCTTGTCGAGCGCGGGGCCGATCATCAGGCGATAGACCCCGATGCCGAACAGGAACATCGCCGGAACGACGACGACGACCGCGACATACGGATTGAGACCGAGGAATTTCGTCATCGCCCAGGCGCCGTACATGGCGACCATGAGAAATTCGCCGTGCGCGAAATTGACGACGCGCAGGACGCCGAAGATCAGCGTCAGCCCGAGGCTCATCAGCGCATAGACGCTGCCGATGAGGACCCCGGACAGCACCAACTGGCCGATGGTGGTCATGGTTCTGCTCGACCCCGCCGCGGGTCAGTCCGACACGTCAGGTTATGGCCGCTCCCTCACCGCTTCGACCACGGCGGCATCGGCACCATGATGGGTTCGTTGGTGGCGAGGTTTTTCGGAAACACCTGGTTGTTCCCGTCCTTCTGCCACTGCCAGATGCCGATCGACGCGCGCAGGTTCTGGCCGGCGTCCTTCGGGTCCGGCGCCCAATCGAAGTTGGTGAACTTGATCCCGCTGCCGTTGACGAGGCTGCCTTCCGGCAGATCGAGCTTGAGGGCGATGTCGCGCAACTCGTCGGGCTCGAACGTCTTGGCCTTCGGCAGCACGTCGGTGAACAGCGCCCAGATGGCCGAGAAGCCGGCCGAGGCGTGTCCGGCGGGCGGGCGCTTCATCTTCGCTTCATAGCGCTTGTAGAACTCGTCCGCGACCTTGCGCACGTCCGGCTTGAGGACGTTCGGGTTCACGCGCGGCGGAAAATCGGAGACGAAAATCCCGTTCACCATGTCGCCGATCGAATCGCGCAGGTCGGGCGAGGAGTAACCGGCACTGACCCCGATGAACGCCGCCACGTTAAAATCCAGTTCCTTGGCCTTGCGCTGGAAGAGGATCGCGTCGTTCGGGAATGAGATGGCGATCACCACGTCCGGCTTGGCGTCCTTGAGCTTTTGCACGATCGGCGTCATGTCAGTCGCGAACTGGTCGTAACCCTCGTCGAAGACCAGCGGCAGGCCCTTCTGCTTCATGTAGTCGCGCACGCCGTCGCCGACGGACTTGCCGAAGGCGCGATTCTCCCACAAGAGCGCGATGCGCAGATCGGCCGCCTTGCGTCCCAGCTTGGGCGCCAGAATCTCATCGGTGAAATCGACCGCCGCCTGGCTGTAGCGCCGTGCCGGAGCGCCCACCTGGAACGTGTACTTGAAGCCGCGCCGCGTGATGATCTCCGCCGCGCCGGTCGTTTCCCAGTGGAACACATGATGCCGCTCGGCGGCCTGGCTGACGGCGATCGCCAGCGGAGAGGCGAACGAGCCGGTCGTGATCTTCACCCCGTCCTTGGTGATGATGCGCTCGGCCTCGCTGATGGCGGCGGTCGGGCTCGTGGCGTCGCCATTGACGTATTCGATCTTCCGCCCGTTGATGCCGCCCTTCTCGTTGATCATGTCGCGGGCGATCTGCATCGCTTCCCAGTTCTCGATCCCGTTCTTGGCGAAGGGACCGGTGAGCGGGAGAAGAACGCCGATCCGGATCGGCTGCTGCGCGTGCGCCGGCGCCTGAAGCACCAGAGCGGCCAATGCGGCGGCGAGCGC
>CAYVBN010000169.1:0-3988 GCA_964449645.1 uncultured Hyphomicrobiales bacterium | reverse complement strand
GAAGCTCTACCCGGACCGGCCCATCCGGTGTGCCCTCCTGTGGACCGAGACGCCAGACCTCATGGAGCTTCCCGCGGCCGCGCTCGATCGGGCGCTGGAGCGCCTCACCTCCCCGTGAACCTGCCTTGACGCTCTCCGACGCTCTACCTACGTTCGGATTCCTCCGGGTGCCGCGCGCGCCCGATTCTTCTCAAGAACCCCAATAAGCGAGGTTTTCCCATGGGCGTTGGCAAGGTCTCCGACGCGACTTTCGAGACCGAAGTCCTCAAGGCAAACGGTCCGGTCGTGGTCGATTTCTGGGCCGAATGGTGCGGCCCGTGCAAGATGATCGCCCCGGCGCTCGAGGAACTCGCCGGCTCGCTCGGCGGCAAGGTCAAGATCGTCAAGCTGAACGTCGACGAGAATCCCGCCACGGCGACCAAATACGGCGTCATGTCCATTCCGACTCTCATGCTGTTCAAGAACGGCGAGGCCGCTTCGCGCCAGGTCGGCGCCGCCCCCAGGCAGAAGCTGGAGCAGTGGATCACGGCTTCCGTGTAAGTCCGGACTACTGATTTTCCCTCCTGACGGCCGGCCGAAAGCCGGCCGTTCGCGTTTATGACTCGGCGCCGGTTTGCGTTGGTCGCATTTTCTGCGGCGAACCGGCATCCACTTCGCCGAGTCGACGAATGTCCCTCGCCCTGCACCCGCCTTTCCTCCCCATGGAGGCCCTGTCGGTCGACCACATCCCGACGGGCGCAGAGTGGCAATACGAGCCCAAATGGGACGGCTTCCGGTGCCTCGTCTTCCGCGACGGCGACACGGTCGAGTTGCAATCCAAATCGGGCCAGCCGCTCGCCCGCTATTTTCCGGAGATCGTGGCAGCCGTGCGGGCGCTCAAGCCCGACACGTTCGTGCTCGACGGGGAGATCGTCGTTCCGAGCGACGGGAGCTTTTCGTTCGATGCCCTGCTGCAGCGCATCCACCCGGCGCAAAGCCGCATCACCCGGCTGGCGAAGGACACGCCGGCGCTTCTGATCGTGTTCGATCTCCTGGCCGACACCGACGGCGTCTCGCTCGCGGACGTGCCGCTGGCGGAGCGGCGAACGCATCTCGAGCGCTTCGCCCGCAAGTATTTCGGTCGTGCGCGGCGGATTCGGCTCTCGCCGTCGACCACGAGTCTCACGCAAGCCAAGCGCTGGCTCGACCGCGTCGGTGCGACGCTCGACGGGATCATCGCTAAGCGGCGCGATCTCGAATACCGCGCGGGCGAACGCTCCGGGATGGTGAAGATCAAGAACTACCGCAGCGCCGACTGCGTGGTCGGCGGATTTCGCTACAACACCGGCAAGCGCGTGGCGGGCTCGCTGCTGCTTGGCCTCTACGACGACCAGGGCCTCCTCAACCATGTCGGATTCACGTCGACCATCCGCTCCGAGGAGAAGAAGGCACTGACCGCCAAGCTCGAGAAGCTGATCGCGCCGCCCGGATTCACCGGCAGCGCGCCGGGCGGGCCGAGCCGCTGGTCGAGCAAGCGCTCGGCCGAGTGGCAGCCGCTCAAGCCCAAACTCGTGGTGGAAGTCTGCTACGACCACTTCACCGGCGGGCGCTTCCGCCACGGCACGCGCCTCATGCGCTGGCGACCCGACAAGGCGCCGCGGCAATGCACAATGGATCAGGTGCTGCAGAAAAAGGCCGATCTGCTCCGGCTGCTGCAATAGAGCGTGATGCCGACTCGGAGGGTCGTACGAAACGCCCTCATTTCGCGGTCTCGTTTCCCCGCAGGAATCCGATGCCGAGCGCCAGCACCCGTCCCGGACCATGCACGGCGGCAAACAGGAGACCCGCGGCGAACGTGAAGTGATCGACGAAGAACCCGAACTCGGCCTGGTTTCCGGCCCAGTGGGATGGCCCGTGGAACGCAAAGCCAAGGAACAGAACATAGAGGGCGGCGAGAAGCGCCGCTTCGGAGAAGAAGGCGCCGGTGAGAAAACAGGCGATCAGGGCAAGCTCGAACAGCGCCGCGAGCCATGCGAGCACGTTCGCCATGGGAAATCCGGCGGACGCGATGTAACCGGCGGTAGCGCCGATATCCATCAGCTTGAAGCTGACCGCCATGATGAAAACGGCGACGAAAATTAAGCGTCCGAGAAGAATCGCCGGAGTTCGCCATCCGGAATGGGATGATGTCGACATGGATGTTTCCTTTTCGGACGTTGCTTTGGAAATGGATGCGGCGCCTGTCACGTCGGCAGGGTGCCGTTCGCGGCCAGCACCTCGCCGGCGAGATAAAGCGAGCCGGTGATCAGAACCCGCGGCGGCGGCTCGAGGTCGAACCGACGGATCATGGCCAGCGCCGCCTCGACGTCCTCACATGAATCTGCCGGAATGCCGACGCGCTGCGCCACAGCGGCGATCGTCTGCGGCGGCAGCGTCTTCTCCTGGTGGATCGGCACGGCGATCAGCCGGCGCGCCAGCCCGGCGAAGTTGCTCAGGAATCCCTCGCAATCCTTGGTCGACAACATGCCGACCACGAGCACGAGCGGACGCGACACGCGGTCTTCGAGGTCGGCGAGCGCGGCGGCGATCGCCCGCCCTCCTTCGGCATTGTGCCCGCCGTCGAGCCACAGCTCGCCGCCGTCCGGAACGAGCCCGGCGAGCTTGCCGGCGGACAGGCGTTGCAGGCGCGCCGGCCATTCGACTTTCGACAGGCCCTGCTCGAATGCCGTGACCGGCAGTCCGAGGCGGGAGGCGCGCAAGGCCGCGATGGCTGTGCCGGCGTTGGCATATTGATGCCGGCCGAACAGGCGCGGCGCCGGCAGGTCGAGCAGCCCCGCCTCGTCCTGGAACACGAGGCGCCCGCGTTCCTCGCCAACGACCCAGTCCTGCCCGGCCACGTGCAGCGGCGCGCCGATGGCATCGGCCTGCCGCATGATGGCGGCGAGCACGTCCTCGTTCTGCGGGGCGATCACGCCGGGCACGCCGGGCTTGAGAATGCCGGCCTTTTCGGTCGCGATCTGCGTCAAGCTGTTGCCGAGGAATTCGATGTGGTCCATCGAAACCGCGGTGATGACGCTGGCGAGCGGACGGTCGACGACGTTGGTCGCATCCAGCCGTCCGCCGAGACCGACTTCGAGCAGCAGAACATCGGCCGGATGCCGCGAGAACAGCACGAACGCGGCGGCGTTCTCGATCTCGAACACCGTGATCGGCTCGCCGCCATTGTGGCGCTCGCAGTCGGCGAGCGTGTCGGCGAGTTCGGCATCGGCGACGAGCTTGCCGCCACCCGGCGCGCCGAGACGGAAGCGCTCGTTGACGCGGACCAGATTGGGCGAGGTGTAGACGTGGACCGACTTGCCGGCCGCTTCCAGCATGGCCCGCATGAAGGCGACGGTCGATCCCTTCCCGTTGGTGCCGGCGACGTGAATGACGGGCGGCAGCGCGTGTTCCGGATGGCCGAGCGCGGCGAGGATCCGCTGCATGCGGCCGAGCGAGAGGTCGATGCGCTTGGGATGCAACGCGAGCAGCCGCGCCAGAATGGCATCGACGGGAGTCATGACAGAACCGTCACGGTGTCATCCCCTTCCGCTCGCAACCGCGCCGGCGACTAGAGCGGGATGACTTTTCTCCGAATCGCCATCCCGCTCTAGCTCTTTGTTTGAGCACGATCTTTTCCGAAAACCGGTATCCACTTTTCGGGATCATGCTCTAGTGTGGCGGATTTGAGGTTCCTAAGCCTGGGCCGCGAACTCTGACAGGAACTTCAAATCCGGAAGCCACACGAGAATCATAAACCGGCTGGCGTCCCTGTTTGATTCCGAAGTTCGCATCAGGGCCTGCTGCAAGGTGTTGCGAGCTTCGGAATCGGGACACCAGCGCGCGATCATGCCGTGCCTCATGCTCCGGCTCCTGCATTCGCCTCGGCGACGGGCACCGGCAGGGTGGCGCGCGGCTCGCCGGGCGCCGCGCGGGTAAGCAGGCGGCAGATGCGCGCGAGCGTGGAGCGGAG
>CAYVBN010000168.1:0-3832 GCA_964449645.1 uncultured Hyphomicrobiales bacterium | reverse complement strand
GAACAGGCCGAACTCGGTCTTGTTCTTGACCTCGCCCTCGATGACGCTGCCGGGCGGATGCCGCTCGACGAAGACCTCCCACGGGTTGCGCATCGTCTGCTTGAGGCCGAGCGAAATGCGGCGCTTGACCGGATCCACTTCGAGGATCTGCACTTCGACCTCCTGCGAGGTCGAGACGATCTTGCCGGGATGCACGTTCTTCTTGGTCCACGACATCTCGGAGACGTGAATCAGGCCCTCGATGCCCGGCTCGAGCTCGACGAACGCGCCGTAGTCGGTGATGTTGGTGACGCGTCCCTTGAACCGCGCGCCGACCGGGAACTTCGCCTCGATGCCCTGCCACGGGTCGGCCTGAAGCTGCTTCATGCCGAGCGAGATGCGGTGCGTCTCGTGGTTGATCTTGATGATCTTGACCTTCACCTGCTGGCCGATGTTCAGCACCTCGGACGGATGATTGACGCGCCGCCAGGCGATGTCGGTCACGTGCAGCAGGCCGTCGATGCCGCCGAGATCGACGAACGCGCCGTAGTCGGTGATGTTCTTGACCACGCCGTCGATGACCTGTCCCTCTTCGAGGTTCTGCACGAGCTCCTGGCGCTGCTCGGCGCGCGTCTCCTCGAGCACGGTGCGGCGGGAGACGACGATGTTGCCGCGCCGGCGATCCATCTTGAGGATCTGGAACGGCTGCGGGACGTTCATCAGCGGGGTCACGTCGCGGATCGGCCGGATGTCGACCTGCGAGCGCGGCAGGAACGCCACCGCCCCGTCGAGATCGACCGTGAAGCCGCCCTTGACCTGGTTGAAGATGATGCCCTGCACCTTCTCGTTGCCCTGGAACGCCTTCTCGAGCTTGCCCCAGCTTTCTTCGCGGCGCGCCGTGTCGCGAGAGAGCACGGCCTCGCCGAGCGCGTTCTCGACGCGCTCGAGATAGACCTCGACGGTATCGCCCACTTTGAGATCGCTCTGTCGGCCCGGACCGTTGAACTCGCGCAGGGGGACACGCCCCTCGGTCTTCAGACCGACGTCGATCACGGCGAGATCCTTCTCGATGGCGACGACGGTCCCCTTGATGACGGACCCTTCCTGCAGGTTGCTCTGATGGAACGACTCGTCGAGCAACGCGGCAAAATCTTCGCGCGACGGCGCGGCAGCGGAAACAGCCATGAAATCTCCTGATGCGGTGCGCCAGCGGCTTGAAACGGGGGCGTTCCGGTCGTACGCGCCACGGGTCCCGCAGACCCGGGGCAGCCGCCGATCAACGGCGGGCCGGCGCAACGAACGTGCGATCGAAACGATGGTTAACGCCGGTGCGGCGCAAGAAGCGGAACGGGACGGGCTCTTCCTCCGACGACGAAGGCGCGGTCAACCGCGGCTTCGGCCCGCCCGGACGGCTTCGACAATGGCGACGGCAGCTCGGACTGCGCCGTCTATATCCAAATGCGTGGTATCGAGCAAGTGCGCATCGGGGGCGGGCTTCAGCGGGGCCGTGGCGCGGGTCCGGTCGCGTTCGTCACGCCGCAGGATATCGGCCAGGATGGCCGCCTCGTCGACCGCCTGCCCCTCGTCCCGCATCTCGGCGGCGCGCCGGCGGGCGCGCTCCTCCGGGGCGGCGACGACGAAAATCTTAACATCCGCATCGGGGCAGATCACCGTGCCGATGTCGCGCCCGTCGAGCACCGCGCCGGGCGGAGCGGCGGCGAAGTCGCGTTGGAACGCCAGCAAGGCGGCACGCACCTCCGGAAAGGCCGAGACGATCGACGCGGCTTCGCCGATCGCATGGGCCTTGAGGGCCTTGGCGTCGAACGTCTGCGGATCGAGCGCACGCGCCGCCGCCACCGCCCGCGCGCGATCGTCGAGTGGCGCATCGGCATCGAGCAGCGCCTTGGCAACCGCCCGATAGATGAGACCCGTGTCGAGGTGACGGAGCCCGTAATGGGCGGCGAGGCGCTTTCCGATCGTCCCCTTGCCGGAGGCAGCCGGTCCGTCAAGCGCAACGATCATGACAGGTCCGCGCCGAGCGAGCGCATCAGGCCGGTGAAATCCGGGAAGCTCGTCGCGATGAAGGCGGCATCGTCGACCGCGACCGGCCGTTCGCTGGCAAGGCCCATGACCAGCGCCGACATGGCGATCCGGTGGTCCATGTGCGTCTTCACGAGACCGCCCCCCGGCGCGCGCCCTTGTCCATGCACGAGGAGATCATCGCCCTCGATGTCGCACGCGACCCCGTTCTGGCGCAGCGCGTCCGCCGTCGCCGCCAGCCGGTCGGATTCCTTCACCCGCAATTCCTTCAGGCCGCGCATGGCCGTCGTGCCGTCCGCGAACGCCGCCGCCACGGCCAACACCGGATATTCGTCGATCATGCTGGGCGCGCGCGACGCCGGCACCTCGACACCGCGCAGGGACGACGCGCGCACCCGCAGATCGGCCACCTCCTCGCCGCCCTCGAGGCGCGGCTCCAGCACGTCGATCCGCGCCCCCATGTCGCGAAGGGTCGTGAGCAGGCCCGTGCGCAGGGGGTTCATCAATACCCCTTCGAGGATCACGTCCGATCCCGGGACGATGAGCGCGGCGACGAGCGGGAAAGCGGCCGACGACGGGTCGGCCGGCACCACGACATCGGCCGGCACCAGTTCCGGCTGGCCGGTGAGCGTGATGCGGCGGCCGTGCGCGCCGAGCGGCTCGACCGCGATGTCGGCCCCGAAGTGCCGCAGCATGCGTTCGGTGTGATCGCGCGTCGCCTCCTTCTCGGCCACGGTCGTCCGGCCCGGCGCGCCGAGCGCGGCCAGCAGGACCGCCGACTTCAACTGGGCGGAGGGGACCGGCGGCTCGAACGCGATCGGGATCGGGTCTTGCGCCCCCGCCAAGGTCAGCGGCAGCCGCCCGCCGTCTGCCGCCACGACGACACGGGCGCCCATGCGCTCGAGCGGATCGAGGACGCGCCGCATCGGCCGCTTGCGCAACGACGCATCGCCGTCGAACGTCGCCGTGATCGGGCAACCGGCGACGGCGCCGAGCATCAGCCGGCAGCCTGTGCCCGAATTGCCGAAATCGAGAGGGTCCGTCGGCTGCGCGAAGCCGCCGACCCCGACGCCATCGACGGTCCAGGCCCCCTCGCCCGTCCGTTCCACCCGGGCGCCCAGCGCCCGCATGACGCGCGCCGTATTGATGACGTCCTCGCCCTCGAGCAGGCCCGACACGCGTGTCGTCCCGACCGCCAGAGCGCCGAGAATCAGGGCGCGGTGCGAAATGGACTTGTCGCCGGGCACGCGCACGCGCCCGCGCAAGGAGGCGCCCGGCCGCGCCGTCATGGGAGAGAGCTGAGCGTCGTGCGCCACGTGATGCCCCATCGAAAAATTTCGCCCACCCCCTAGCATGCGGCTCACGGTCCGGCTATCTGCGGGCACAAAGGCACCCCAGGACCGCGCTGCTATTGACAGCATCGTCGGCAGGAGCCAAGGGGAATGCCCCTTTTTCCAACCATTCAGGGACTCTGGTCGTGGCGAAACCCGAACTCGGCATGAAGCGTCTGTGCGCCGGTTGCGGCGCCAAATTCTACGATCTCAACAAGGATCCGATCGTCTGCCCGAAGTGCGGCACGGTGTTCGAAGTCGCCCCGGTCGCGCCGCGTGGCCGATCCGACCAGGCCGCGCGCACTCCCGTGCGGGAGGAGGCCGAGGCGCCGGAGACGCAGGACGCCGAATTCGTGTCCCTGGAAGAGGCGGATGCCGAGACCCAGGGCAAGAAGGCGCCGGCCGCAGATGTCGAGGCCGAGGAGGACGACGTCGAGATCGATGAGAGCCTCGACGACGCCGCCTTCATCGAGGAGCAGGAG
>CAYVBN010000167.1:0-3235 GCA_964449645.1 uncultured Hyphomicrobiales bacterium | reverse complement strand
GCATTACCTGATCTTCGACGGCGTGCTCGAACGCCACCCCCGCCTGAAGATCCTCGCCGTCCACGGCGGCGGCTATCTCGGTGCCTATTGGGGTCGCATCGACCATGCCTGGGGCGCGCGTTCCGATTCCCACGGCGATCTGCCGAATCCGCCCACCACCTACCTGCGCCAGATCTATTTTGATTCCGTCGTGTTCACGCCACAGCAGCTCCGGTGCCTGGTCGACACGTTCGGGTCCGATCACGTGCTCATGGGGACGGATTATCCCTACGACATGGCCGAATACGACCCGATCGGCCACGTGGCTTCGGTCGAGGAGTTCGATCCCACAACCGTTGCGGCGGTCGCGGGCGGCAATGCACGCCGGCTGCTAGGCCTCTAGGACGAATTAGATCTTCTAGAAGCTGAGCGTTGCGCTCCACCTCTCCCGTCGGGAGAGGGCGGCGAGGGCCGAAGTCGGATGTTTCCGACTTCGGCCGCGCGCCGGGTGAAGGGTTTTGGCTTCTCCATCAACTCCAGAGATCCCTCACCCGATTTCCTCGCTATGCTCGGAAATCGACCTCTCCCCAACGGGGCGAGGCGAAGGGAACCGAGATTCTCAAGAACCGGCAACTTCTCGGCCGGAAAGAAATAATTTGAGTGCGCGGCAACACCCGATTCAATCCAGGAAATCCAGCACCGCCGTCTCGGTGAGGACCCGCTCGGGCGAGCGGTGCTGCTCGGCCATGCGGCGTTCGTGCGCGGTTTTCTGCTGCGCCTGCATGTAGGCGCCGAGGTGCCGCGCGTGCGCAATGATGCGCCGGCCCATCTCGAGGCGCTCCGTTTCGAAGCGAGCGAGCGCCGCCGGAATGTCGCACCCGGCCGCAAGTGCCTCGCACAGCGCGAGCGCGTCCCGCGCGGCTTTCGCCACCCCGGCGCCGACATGCGGCCGCGCCACGAACGCGGCGTCGCCGATCAGCACCGCGCGGCCGAACACCATCCTGGGCGCCTCGATGTCATAGATCGGCTGCAGAAACGGCTGATCGGCAAGCCGCATCATCTCGCGGAACTGAGGGGCCAGCACGCGCTCCGCCGCCGCGCGCATCTCCGCGAGGACCGTTCGGGAAATGAGCGGCGGCGGAATCGAGACGGCGTGCGTGTGTCCGGCGTCGTCGGTCAACAGGTGCTGCAGCGCGCGGTCGTCCGCCGGGCGATACCAGACGAAATTGTAGCGGCGATGCCCAACCCGCAGGTCGTTGTCGGGGCCGGCCACCGGATAGGCCAGCATCTGCTCGCCGGGCGGCAGGCAGAAGGCGAGATAATCGAAGAGGTCGGCGTGCAGCGCCGGCGAAAAGGCTGCCTCCGGCACGAGGCCCCGCCAGGCGGCGTAGCCCGCGTAGAGCGGCACGATGTCCGGGAGAAACTGGGCACGCACGCTCGAGCGCAACCCGTCGGCGCCGACGAGCAGATCGGCCGTCGCGGCCGTGCCGTCGGCGAAATGGGCCGTCACGCCATCATCGCTGTCGGTGACCCGAACGAGTTCCTTGCCGCGGTGGTAACGCTCCGAGGGAAACACGCCCCGCAACATGGCGTAGAGCCGGTCCCAGGAGGTGAAGGTCTGCTCGCAGGGATGTTCGAGAATCAGCCGGCCCGAGAGGTCGAACATGCGGCGCATCGACACGGTGACGCCGAGGTCGGCACGCCAGTCGATCGCGAGCGCGTCGAGCACGTCCCAAACCAGCCGATGGGTGACGATCCCCGCCCCGCGGCCGGCGAGTTCCGCGCCCACCCGCTCATAGACATCCACATCCCACCCGCTGCGCCGCAACAGCAGGGCGGCGAACAGCCCACTCAGCGATCCTCCGATGACAACCGCGCGCCCCCTTGCCCTCCCCGGCACTCATTCCTCCGTCGATTTTCTCACCCCAAAGCGAGTATAGTGGCCGCGATCAGCGGAGGAATGCCATGGCGAATGCAATGACCATGACCGACAAGCCGACCCTCAGCAGCGCGAAGACGCAATGGCCGAAGACGCTCGTCGAGGAGTTCGAGCAGGAAAGCCGGCACCACAATGGCTGCGTGGGCAACGAGCTGGTGTCCGAGAGCGACAGGGTGCGGGTCTGGACCATCCGGCTGAAACCGGGCGAACGATTCGGCTTCCACCGGCACGTGCTCGATTATTTCTGGACCTCCGTGAGCGGCGGCCGCGGCCGGCAGCACCTCATGGACGGCACCACGGTCGAATACACCTACGAGCCCGGCGAGACCCGGCACGAGACTTATGGCCCCGGCCAATTCAAGGTCCACGACCTGGAGAACATCGGCGACAAGGAGCTGGTGTTCATGACCGTCGAGTTCCTCGATAGCGCCAATCGGCCGCTCGCCATCCCGCAGGCGACCCGCCGGGCGGCCTAGCGCATGATCCGGCGGAGTGGAAGCGGCTCGCCGAGAAGATCATCCGCCAGGCCATAGCGTTGGAGCGCGGATCGCGCTCCAGGCCCGCGACGGCGGCAGCCGGTCACAGCGCGGACGGGACACACGATTCAAGGCACGATTGGCCTAGCCAAGCACGCGGGGTTCCTGCAAACTGCCCCGCGAACGTCCGCTGCAACGGGACGGATGGGGGAACGCATGTCACGAAGGGGCGAGCCGGGAGCGCGGTCGCCGCGGATCAGTCCGCATTGCCGCACCGTGCGGTGTCCGTTCCGTCCGGATCAGCGATGAATTCCAGCGGCTTCGTCGATTGAAGGGTCCGGGCCGAGGCACGCATGTCCATCGACCTTCTCGTCAACGCCATCGTGGCCGGCATTCTGCTCGGCGGATTCTACGCCGCGGTGACAGTCGGAATTTCGATCTCCTTCGGCATTCTCGACATCGTCAATATCGCGCACCCCGCCTTCATCATTCTCGGTTCCTACGCCGCCTATTTTCTGAATGCGAAATTCGGCATCGATCCGATCGTGGTCGGCATCCTGGTGCTGCCGGTGTTCTATGCGCTGGGAGCCGGGATCTATCAGGTCTATTACCTGTCGTTCGAGAAACGCGGCCACGAGCGGTTGCGCAGCCTCGCGTTCTTCTTCGGCCTGCTGTTCATCACCGAGGTTCTGCTCGTGCTGGTGTTCGGGGTCGACTACCGCTCCGTCCAGGCCTTCTACACCGACCGCACCTTGCACTTCGGGTTCGTCGACCTGCCGCTGCGCATGCTGATCCCCTGCCTGGTGTCGCTTCTCGTCCTCGCGCTGCTGCAGGTCTTCCT
>CAYVBN010000166.1:0-1670 GCA_964449645.1 uncultured Hyphomicrobiales bacterium | reverse complement strand
TACGAAGTGACGGCCGGCGAGGTGCTGTTCGACGGCGTCGATCTCCTGTCGCTCAACACCGACGAGCGCGCCGCCCGCGGCCTCTTCCTGGCCTTCCAGTATCCGCTCGAAATTCCCGGCGTCGCCACGATGACGTTCCTGCGCACGGCCATGAACGCGCAGCGCAAGAAGCGCGGAGAGCCAGAGCTGTCGACGCCGGAATTCATGAAGCGCGTGCGCGCGGCGGCGGCCGACCTCAACATCGACCCGGAGATGCTGCGCCGGCCCGTCAATGTCGGCTTCTCGGGCGGCGAGAAGAAGCGCAACGAGGTGCTGCAGATGGCGCTGCTCGAGCCGCGTCTCTGCGTGCTCGACGAGACCGATTCCGGGCTCGACATCGACGCCCTCAAGATCGTCGCCGAAGGCGTGAACCGGCTCCGCTCGCCCGAACGTTCGATGATCGTCATCACGCATTATCAACGCCTGCTCAATCACATCGTGCCGGACGTGGTGCACGTCCTCTCCAAGGGGCGGATCGTGCGCACCGGCGGCAAGGAGCTCGCCCTCGAACTCGAAGAGAACGGCTACGCCGCCTACCAGGACGAGGCCGCGTGATGCGTGACCGGAATGGGAGCGCGGGAAGGGTCCTCACATGACCGCCGACATCCGTCCGATCAAGACCGCGGCCGAGAGCGGGCTCGCAGAGGCCTTCATCCGGGCGAAAAGCCGTCTGCCCGGCCGTGGCGACGTGGCGGCGCGGCGCGAGAGCGCGTTCCGCCGCTTCGAAGCGCAGGGCCTGCCGCACCGACGCGTCGAGGAGTGGAAATACACCGACCTGCGCGCGCTGATGCGCGACGCGAAGCCGCTCGCGGCGCCACCCGACGCAGCGGCCAAGGCCCGCGCGAAGACCGCCGGTTACGTGGCCGACGGCATCGACGCGCGCCGCCTCGTGTTCGTCGACGGCGCCTTCGTTCCCGAGGCCTCCGATCTCTCAGGCCTCGAGCCCGGGCTCTCGATCCGGTCGCTCTCGGACGCGCTGGCGCAGGGCGACGCGGAGGTCGTGGCGCGCCTCACCGCGCCCGGGCCGGCCGATACCGACGTGGCCGCGGCGCTCAATACGGCCTTCATGGGTGACGGCGCGGTGATCCGCGTCGCGCGCCACACCAGGCTCGCACAGCCGATTCATCTCGTGTTCGTCCACGGCAACGAAGCGAGCGCCGTCTTCACGCGCTCCGTGGTCGTCGTCGAGGAGGGGGCCGCGCTCACGCTGATCGAGAGCCACGAAGGGCCCGACGGCGTCGACTATCAGGTCAACAACGGGCTCGATCTTGCGGTGGGCGACGGCGCGCGGCTCGAGCACGTGAAGATCGGCACCGAGGGCAGCAAGGCGCTGCACGTCTCGACGCTGACGGCACAGATCGGCGCCAGGGCGCAATTCTCCGACCTCATCTTCACGACCGGCGGCGCGGTCACGCGCAACCAGCTCTTCGTGCGCTGCGGCGGCACGGATTCGGAGCTGGGCCTACGCGGCGCGACGCTTCTCAAAGGCCGGCAGCACGCCGACGCGACGCTCGTGCTCGATCATGCAGTCGGCGGCTGCAACAGCCGCGAGCTGTTCAAGTCGGTGCTCGAAGACGAGAGCCGCAGCGTTTTCCAGGGCAAGATCGTGGTGCAGCCGCATGCGCAGAAGA
>CAYVBN010000165.1:0-1832 GCA_964449645.1 uncultured Hyphomicrobiales bacterium | reverse complement strand
GCGGGCTCAGCGTCTACTTCCGCGATCCCGACGGCTCCCTGCTCGAATTCCTCTCCTATGCTCCGGCCTGAAGGCCGAAGGGCCGGACTTTGGCGCGCGAAGCCTCGGCTGTCGACCCCGGCGTCCCGAATTTCGGTCTTTGAGCCTGCGACAATGACGCTACGTAATCGTTTTTTTACCCGGTCCTGAACATAGTCCTCTTGGGGTAGGACGCGACCGGGGGTGTTCATGTCAATTCGAGCTGCGGCGCTCGCGATCTCCGCCTGTGCAATCGTCGTGGCCGGTTCGCATGCCGTGATCGCCGAGGACGGCGTCAGCGCCGACGCGGTGGTGTTCGGCCAGGCGGCCGTGTTCTCCGGCCCCGCCTCCGCGCTCGGCCAGGGCATGCGGCTCGGCATCCAGGCCGCCTTCGCAGAAGCGAACAAAAAGGGCGGCGTGAACGGCCGCCAGCTCAAGCTCGTCACCGCCGACGATGGCTACGAGCCCGATCGGTCGATCGTGCAGACGAAGAAGCTCATCCAGGACGACAAGGTGTTCGCCCTCATAGGCCCGGTCGGCACGCCGACGTCGGCCGCCACCCAGCCGATCGCGACCGCCGCCCAGGTGCCGTTCATCGGACCGTTCACCGGGGCTGGCTTCCTGCGCAATCCGAGCCTCGAGAACGTCGTCAACATCCGCGCGAGCTACGAGGCCGAAGCCGAGGCCTGGATCAAGCACCTCACCGAAGACCTGAAGATCACGAAGATCGGCATCCTCTACCAGGACGACGCGTTCGGCCGCTCCGGGCTCGACGGCGTCCAGAAGGCGCTCGACAAGCGTGGCCTCAAGCTGGTCGCCGAGGGCACCTACGAGCGCAACACCGTCGCGATCAAGATGGCGGTCCTCACCCTCAAGGGCGCGCAGCCGGACGCCGTCGTGATGGTCGGCGCGTACAAGCCCTGTGCGGAGTTCATCAAGCTCGCGCACAAGCTCGCGTTCAAGCCGGTTTTCGTCAACATCTCGTTCGTGGGCGCGGCCGCGCTGGCGAAGGAGTTGGGGCCCGACGGAAAGGGCGTGGTGGTCTCGCAAGTCGTGCCGTTCCCGTGGGACGCGTCCCTGAAGGCGGTCGGCGACTATCAGGTGGCGATCAAAGGCATCGATCCCGGTGCCAAGCCCGATTTCGTCTCGCTCGAAGGTTATCTGGTCGGTCGCCTCGCTGTCGCGGCCCTGGAGAAGGCGGGCGACAGCCCGACGCGTGAGGGCCTGCTCAAGGCCATCAAGGACGGCGGCAATTTCGACATCGGAGGTCTGTCGATGACCTTCAGCCCGACCAAGACCGAGGGGCTCGGCACGGTGTTCCTCACTGTCATTCAGGGCGACGGCACCTTCAAGCCGGTCGAGAAGCTGACGATGTAACGGCGAGGCCGCGAGGGGTGGGGGGATAGCATGCGGAAAAACGGCAAGCCGGTCACCGAGGCCCCTTCTGCCGGGACGGAAGCAAAGGCAGTGCGCAAGGGCGGTGCGGGAAAGCTCGGGGTCAACGCCAAGCTTCAGGCCGCCTTCGGCATCGTCGCGGCAACGACGGTCGTCGCCGCCGCGCTCGCCATCACGTCCTTCTCCACCATCGAAGGCGGGTTCGAGCGCGTCGCCCGCCGCGACGTGCCGATGATGACGGACTCGATGCGGCTCTCGATCGCCTCGGGCGAGATTTCCGCCGCCGCCGCGCGCGTCGTGTGCGCGCGCACCGCGGCCGATCAGGCCGCCCTCTCCACCGCGATCGCCGATAAGAGCCGCGAGCTCCAAGCCCACAAGCAGCGGCTGCAGCCGGCCGGCGGCACCGCCGGTGCTTTCAG
>CAYVBN010000164.1:0-2169 GCA_964449645.1 uncultured Hyphomicrobiales bacterium | reverse complement strand
GCCGGTCGAAGGCGGATCGTTCACCGTCTCCTCGGTCGGCTCCGCCCTCCATGCGGCCTGTCGGGCTGTGCAGGAGGAACTCCTCGGCTTCGCCAAGCAGATGCCGGGATCGCCGCTCGCCGGCGCTAATCTCGACGACGTCGTGTTCACCGAAGGCAAGATCCGGCTCAAGAGTGATGAGAGCCAGGAGGTCTCAGTCACCGATGCGATGCGGGCCGGCAAGGCCGACCGAATCGAGAAGGAGGCGAGCGCCGCGCCGAACCGCGAGAGCAAATACGCGCACGTGACGCATTCGGCGGTGTTCGCCGAGGTCAAGGTCGACGAGCAGCTCGGCGTCATCCGGGTCACGCGTGTGGTCAGTGCGGTCGCCGCCGGGCGCATCCTCAATCCGAAGACCGCCAGCAGCCAGATCCTCGGCGCCGTGGTGGGCGGCATCGGCATGGCGCTGCATGAGGAGACTCTGACCGATCATCGGTTCGGGCGCTTCATGACGCACAATCTCGCCGACTACCACGTGCCGGTGAACGCGGACGTGCACGCCATCGAGGTGATCTTCGACGACGAGAAGGACGACGAGAACAATCAACTCGGCGTCAAGGGCGTCGGTGAAATCGGCATCGTCGGCACGGCGGCGGCGATCGCCAACGCGGTCTACCACGCCACCGGCACGCGCGTGCGCGACCTGCCGATCACGATCGACAAGCTGATGCGGCATTAAAGCAGGGCGGAAACCGGGTGCGGAGCCCGGCCGGCGCCGAGGCCCAGGGCCCGGCTGTCGGCCGTCCGTAATTGGCACGCCCATATCTGGCCCATCTTGCTTGTCAGAAGTCGGCAGTGCCCGGCAACTTCGTCATCTCGCTCGACTACGAACTGATGTGGGGTGTCCGCGACGTCGCGATGCGGAAACTTATGGACGAGACGTCCTCGGCGTGCGCCACGCGATCCCCGCCATGCTCGACGTGTTCCAACGGCGTTTCGGGTCTCGACATTCGTCCACATGTCGATTAGTCTCGACATATGGACGAACAGGAAGCGGTTCCCGCCTTTACGGCGCTCGCCCAAACGACGCGGCTCGAAGCCTTCCGGCTGCTCATCGCGCATGAGCCCGAGGGCCTGCCGGCCGGCGACATCGCCCGGCAACTGGTGGTGCCGCACAACACCATGTCGACCCATCTCGCGGTCCTTGCGCGTGCCGGCCTCGTTCAGGCCGAACGCCGGAGCCGGTCGGTCATTTACCGCGCACGGCTCGATGCGGTCCGCTCGCTGGTGGGTTTTCTTGTCAAAGACTGCTGCGGCGGCCGGCCGGAGCTCTGTGCGCCGCTCGTCACCGATCTCTCGCCCTGCTGTACCACCCCGACCCGGAAGTCCGCCAGGAAGGAGACCGTGCGTGGCTGACCGTATCTACAACGTGCTGTTCCTCTGCACCGGCAACTCGGCGCGGTCGATTTTGGCCGAGAGCATCCTCGCCAAGGACGGGGGTGGCCGGTTCCGCGCGTTCTCGGCCGGCAGTCAGCCGAAGGGCACCGTCAATCCCTTCGCCCTGAAGGTGCTGAAGAGCTTCGATTACCCGGCCGAGGGATTTCGCTCGAAGAGCTGGGCGGAATTCGCAACGCCCGACGCTCCCGTCATGGATTTCGTATTCACCGTCTGTGACGCCGCTGCCGGCGAGGCTTGCCCGGTGTGGCCGGGGCAGCCGGTCACGGCGCATTGGGGGATCGAAGATCCTGCCGCGGTCGAGGGGACGGACATTCAGAAGGAAGCGGCCTTCGTTACCGCCTTCCGTTATCTCAGGAACCGGATTTCCGCTTTCACCGCGCTTCCCATCGGAAGCCTCGACAACGTCGCGCTTCGCACGAAGCTGACCGAAATCGGCCGAAGCGAAGGGACAACGTCTGCCCAGTCGAGCGCGGCTTGAGGGCAAGTCCTAAGTATTTTGTCGGACATTTGATGCGCCGCATTGCGCAGCACGCTCTGCAGCCCTCTCAACGAAATACGCTCGCAGCCCGGTCGCAAAGAGAAATCCGATGTCCACCTTCGAACGTTTCCTGACCCTCTGGGTCGCTGCCTGCATCGTCGTCGGCATCGCGCTCGGTCACGCCGTCCCGAACGTCTTTCATCTGATCGGGGCGGCCGAGATCTCCAAGGTCAATCTCCCGGTCGCGGCGCTGG
>CAYVBN010000163.1:0-13224 GCA_964449645.1 uncultured Hyphomicrobiales bacterium | reverse complement strand
GGCCAGGGCGCGAACATGGCTATTGAAGACGGCGTCATTCTTGCGCGCTGCTTCGAGGCGTACGAGGACACGGAAGTCGCGCTGAAGAAGTACGAGCAAGCTCGCGTCGAACGGACCAACGACGTTGTTCGGCAGTCGTGGGCGCAGCGGAAGCGGCGCCATCATGCCGCTCTGAACAACCCGGCGGAGGCTACGAGTTACATCGCCGGCCTCCTGTCCGAAGACAAGGTGCGGACATGGTACGATTGGATCTTCCAATATGATGCGACAACCGTCTCGATCTGATAATCCGGCGCCCCCGCCGCCCTCGTCGATCCGCACGCTGCTCGGCGTGGAGGCCAAATGGTGCGAGGTCGAGGGAGTTAACACGCGATACTTTGAGAACGGTGCCGGTGAGACGATCTTCTTCATTACGGGCGGGCATTTCGGGAATCCCATTTCCACGTCGATCGTAGAAACTTGGGCCGGAAATTTTCCATCGCTCGCGCGGCGTTATAACGTAGTCGCCGTCGACAAGGTGGGGCAGGGCTATTCCGACAATCCGTTGAACGACGACTTCACGATCGATGCGGTTGTCCGGCACTTGGCGGCGTTCATTCGAACGAAGCGGCTTGCCCGCCTGCATCTGGTCGGACAATCGGCGGGTGCGGTTCCGGTCATCGCGCTGGCCAAACAATGTCCTGAGCTTGTCAAATCCTGCACCGTGATCAACACCAGTTCTTTGTCCCCCGGTGTCGGAACGACCGAGGTAGCACTCGCCGGGTGCCCATACCCGCGGTTCACCCGCGAGAGCCAGCGCTGGGTGTTGGAACGTTCCTCATATCGACCCGACACGGTCACTGACGAGCTGGTAGAGGCTGGTTATCAGGTCATGCAGCTGGCCAAGCATCGCGCCAGCGTAGAGGCTCTGCAGGAGCGTGGGCTCAAAGCCTCGTTGTTCGAGCCCTCGATGAAGGCACTCAAGCGCGACCTGCTTCAGTGGATAGTCGATGGTGGTCTGGGCCGGCCAACCCAGGTGATCTGGGGCTACAACGACAAAACGGCAGCGGTCGATCGGGGCATTGAACTCTATCACATGATTGCCGCGCGGGAGCGCCGCGCATATCTGCAGATCATCAATGAGGCCGGACATCATCCCTTTCGAGAGCATCCCGGGCAGTTCAACGAGATGCTGGATGGTTTCATACAGTCGCAGGGACTGACGAGCCAATGACGTCGACGATGCAAGTGCCGCAAGGGATGCAATCGGGAATGGCGGCGAGGCAGCTAGAGGTTGAGGGAACTCCCACGCGCTACATTGACCACGGCGCCGGCGATCCCATCGTGCTTATTCATGATGGCGCCTTTTCTGACGTCGTGTGCTCGAATTTGTTTGCCTGGGAGCACAACGTCGCCGACTTGAGCCGGGAGTTCCGTGTTGTTGCATTCGATACGCTGGGTCAGGGGCGTACCGGCGCTCCGAAGGAGCAATCGGCTTACACGTATGATAGTATGATCCGCCACGCCAAGGGTTTCATCGATGCCGTCGGTCTCGAAAGGATCCACGTCGTCGGCCATGATCATGGCGCAATGGTCGCGCTCCGGTTGGCATTCGGTGCGCCTGAGAAGATCGCCTCCTGCACCTTGATAAATTGTGGGGCTGTCGCGCCGAGCGGAGACGGACTTCCAAATTACACTATCAGCGGGCGCATGGCGCCGATTTATGGCCGCGAGGATCAGCAATGGGTGCTCGACCGCCAGTCATACACACCGCACCATATCATGAGCGGTCAATATCTTGACGAGGCAGTCGCCATTGGCGAGAGCGGCGAATTCAGAACGGTACGTAGTTTAATCCAACAATCGCAAACGTTCGAGAAGTACCTGCGCCCATCGTTGGCGAAATTAAAGTCGGATACGTTCGCCAAGATACGTGAGCTTGGCTCTCCCGTCCCGACGCTGGTCCTTTGGGGGCAGCAGAATCCAATGTCCCCCCTAAAGGCGGGTATGATTCTATTTGATCTAATTGCTGCTCGCCAACGCGTCACCCAGCTCCGGGTTATTAATCACGCTGGGTATATGCCCTTTCGCGAGCAGGCGACCGTTTTCAACGCCATGATACGAGGTTTTATTCGAGGACTGACCCCAAGCCACTAGCGCCAATTTCGCCCGACGAGGACGTGTTGCCACGGATAATTGACCCCATCAAGTTAACCGGCGACCTGGTTCGGATCGAATCGATAAATCCTCCGGGCGAAATCGCTTGTATTGAGTTGATCGAGGATTTGCTTCAAGGGGCAGGCTTCCGAACGGTCGTACACTCATTCGCCGACCGGCGGGCGAACCTGGTTGCGACACTGGGTGCGGATTCTGAGCGCCCTTGTCTCTGTCTCAGCGGTCATGTGGACACGGTTCCTCTTGGGGAAGAAGCGTGGAAATACGATCCCTTTGGCGCTCAGATCGAGAACGGTCGTATTTATGGACGCGGCACGAGCGATATGAAGGCCGGCGTTGCCGCGATTGTCGCCGCGGCTTGCAGCATGTCCGAGCAGTTTGCAGCCCGAGGCCGTCTGTCCCTTATCATGACTGCGGGCGAAGAGACCGGCTGTACCGGAGCGAAGGCGTTGGTCGCGAACGGCACTCGTCTGGTTGGAGACGCCCTGATAATTGCGGAGCCAACCTCAAACGCGCCTGTGATCGGGCAAAAAGGCGCTGTCTGGTTCAAGGCCGTGCTGCACGGCATAGCTGCTCATGGCTCAGCGCCTCAGGAGGGAAAGAATGCTGCATATGCAGCAGCCGATCTGATACGGGAGGTGCGGAGCCTTCGACTCGATGTACGTCACGCCCATTTTGACGCTCCAACAGTGAACATCGGATCGGTGCATGCCGGTGAGAATGTGAATTCCGTGCCGGCTCGGGCCGAGGTGACGATAGATTTTCGTACGGTGCCAGGCCTTACATCTGCGCAATTGCGGGAATTGATGCTGCCGAATGTCGAAAGCGAGAATGATCTTCTTACGCTGCTTTCTCTTGATTCTGTATGGAGCGACCCATCGTGCCCGTGGGTCCGAGAAGTTTGTAAGATAGCTGGCAAAATTGCCGGCGAGTCGCGCTGGCGGACTGCTTCTTATTTCACCGACGCTGCCATCCTTTCGCCGGCGCTTGGTGCGCCACCGACGATTATCATCGGGCCCGGCGAGCCCACGATGGCACACAAGACGGACGAATATTGTAATCTCGACCGCATCCTCGAGTCGGTGGAGATATACAAGACAATAATGCTGAGCTGGATTGAGAATGAAAGTAGCCGCCCGCAAGGAGCACGGCGCTAACGGCTTGGCTTGCGGTGGGCCCAGCACATCGCAGCATGTGTCTTCGGTTGAAAGCCCTCTCTAATCTCGCATCATCCCTTCTGCCGCAGCTCCAGGGGCACCGGCATCGTCACGGACTCGGTGCGGGCCTCCTCGTGATCGAGCTGTTGCTCGCCCCTCGACCGCTTGCCCGGCGGACCGCGCAAGGGCGCGAGAGCAGAGGTGTCCGAATGGCAGAATCGCGCACGCGCGCTGATTTCAGAATCCGATGGCCGGTGCAGGTCGGGCTCACTGATTGAACCGCATCGTCGCCTGCTTGAGAAAAGCCACGACGCCCTCGGTCTCGCCGGGGTTGATCCGCTCTTGCCGGCCCATCACCGCCAGAACCCCCAGCACGCCTCCGGCGCGATCGAACAACGGAAAAGCCGCGGCGCTGACGCCGGGCATCAGGTGCCCTTCGTTGTAGGCGAAGCCTTGTCCACGCACCTGGACCAGCAACTCATCCAGCGCCGCGATGTCGGACGCCAGAAGATCGCTGTTCCCGGGTAACTTGAACGCCTCTTCGATCAGGCGCTGCGTGAAGGGTCGCGGGAGATGCGCCGCGAAGACGAGCCCCGTCGCCGTTGCCAGCATCGGCAGCACGGCCCCGATCCGCATCGTCATGATGACGGGCTGGCTGCTTTCCTCGACATGCACCACGGTCGGTCCCTGCGTGCCCCAGACCGAGAGCACGAGCGTTTCGTCGAGGCGATTGCGCAGCTCACGTTGCAGCGCGATGGCGTCGCGCAGCGGCTGGTACGAATTCAGCGCCGCGAGGCCGAGTCGAAGCGCCAGAGGACCGAGCTCATACCGTCGTGACTGCGGATCCTGTCGGGCCAGCCCGCTCGTCAGGAAGCTTGCGAGATAGCGATGCACCTTGCCGGGAGACATGCGCCCGGCTTGCGCCAGTTCGCGGAGCGCCACCGGCGCTTGCGCGCGCGCGAGCAGGTCGAGGATCCGGCCCGCCACTTCGACGGCCTTCACGCCTGCGCCCGTGTCCGCCTGTGTCATGTCGCCCGCCATTACGGGATGCGAAACATCAGTTCAGCCAAAAGGCGGAATGCCCTTATTCCCGATCTAACCAGTATGCACAGGTGTTCCGGATCATGGAACATATTTCGCCAAAAGTGCTGCGTCCCTCCTTTGGCCGGGCCTAGCCTGACCCAACCGACTGGAGGCGTAATTGACTCTCAAGACGTTCAAGGCGGCCGCCGTTCAGGCGGCGCCGGTGTTCCTCGATGCGGCCGCCACGGTCGAGAAAGCCTGTGCGCTGACCAGGCAAGCTGCGGCGGCCGGCGCCGAATTGGTCGTGTTCCCGGAGGTCTTCATCGCCGGTTATCCCTATTGGAACTGGTATCTCTCCCCGCTCCAGGGCAGTCCGTGGTTTGCCCGCCTGCAGCAGAGCGCGGTGCGCGTGCCCGGTCCGGAGATCGACCGACTCTGCCGCGAAGCGGAGCGTCTCGGCGTCTACATCGTCGTCGGGGTCAACGAATGTGTCGCCTACAGCCTGGGCACCGTCTTCAACACCAATTTGATCATTGGCCCCGAGGGACTGATTGCCCGGCACCGCAAGCTTGTTCCGACGTTTGCGGAAAAGCTGACCTGGGCGAGCGGGGACGGCAGCAGCCTGCGCGTCCATGAGACGCGATTGGGGCCGCTCGGCGTTCTCGCATGCGGCGAGAACACCAACACGCTCGCGCGCTACAGTCTGCTGGCGCAGGGCGAGTTGATCCACGTCGCCAACTACATCGCGTTTCCGTTCATCGCGAATTACGACATGCCGGAAGCGATTCGGATTCGTGCGGGCGCGCATTCCTTCGAGGGGAAGATCTTCACCATCGTGGCGTGCTCGGCGATGAGCCCCGAATTGATCCGCACGCTCGAGCCGACCGCCGAACAGGAAAAGCTGCTCACCGGAACACCGAATGCGTTTTCCGGCATCTATGGGCCCGATGGTCGCCTCGTCAGCGAGTCGCTGATCGATCGCGAAGGCATCGTGTATGCCGACATCGATCTCAGCCGTTGCATCGAGCCGAAGCAGTATCACGACATCCTCGGCCACTATAACCGCTTCGATATCTTCCGGCTGGAGGTCAACCGCACGCCGCTCGAACCGATTCGGTTCGAGAGCTCCCGGCGGGCGACCCCGGTCGAGGACAACGGAAGTGACATGACGGATTTCGGGAACGAACTGGCGTCAGTGGTGCGACTACGCCCGACGTTCGACCCGACAGGGGGAGGAAGGGACCATGACGACGATTGAAAAGTCTTCCGTTGACCTCGCGATCGATACGGACCGCAATGTCCAGATCCGCCGGGTGGCGGCGGCGAGCCTCGTCGGCACGACGATCGAGTGGTACGACTTCCTGATCTACGCCACGATGGCGGGGATGATCTTCAACCAGTACTTCTTCCCCAAGGGCGACGCGTTCGTGAACACGATGCTCGCCTACGGGACATTCGCCGCGGGTTTTCTGATCCGCCCATTCGGGGGCCTGCTGTTCGGTCATTTCGGCGATCGCATCGGGCGCAAGCCGCTGCTAGTGCTCACCCTGATGATCATGGGCACCGCGACATTCCTGATCGGCCTGCTGCCGACCTATGATCAGGTCGGAATCTGGGCGCCAATCCTGCTCCTGGCGATTCGCCTCGTTCAAGGCATCGCGTTGGGGGGCGAGTGGGGCGGCGCCGTTCTGATGTCGTATGAATTCGCCAAGCCCGAGGAACGGGCCTACTACGGCTCGTTTCCCCAGATCGGGCTCGCGATCGGCCTGTGCACCAGCACGGGAGTCGTCACGCTCCTGTCCTATTCCCTCAGCAACGACGCGTTCGTCGCCTGGGGCTGGCGCCTCGCGTTCATGGCAAGCATCCTGCTGCTCGCCGTCGGACTGTTCGTCCGGCTGCGCGTGATGGAAACGCCGGAGTTCGCAAAGACCCAGGCACGGAACCAGGTCGCACGCGTGCCGATGTGGGATGTCGTTCGAGACTATCCCGGTTCCGTGCTGCTGGGCTGGGGCGCCAGGTTGATCGACGGCATCATCTTCACGATTTACGCCATCTTCCCGCTCTCGTGGCTGACGACCGTGGCGAAGATGCCGAGAACGACCGTGCTGGCGGCCATCACGGCGGCGGCTTTCGTGCTCATCTTCACCATTCCGTACGCGTCCCGGATCGCCGACCGGGTCGGCCGCAAGAAAGTCTACATTATCTTTTCGTTGATCACCGGTTTCGCCAGCGTTCCGGCCCTGTGGCTGATGCAGTATTCGGGCAGCGAGCTGGTCGCGTTCGCTTGCATCGTGCTGCTGCTCGGGGTTCTCTATGCGCCGGTCTATGGGCCGCAAGCGGCCATTTTCTGTGACCTGTTCGACACCAGGGTACGCTACACGGGTGTGTCGCTCGTTTATCAGATCGGCGCCATCTTCTCCGTCTCGCTGACGCCGCTTGCCGCCACGGCGCTGCTCCACGCCAACGACAATCGCCCGTGGCTGGTCGCCGCGTATGTCGCAACGGCGGGGGTCGTCAGCGCGCTTTGCGTGGGTGCGATGAAGCGGGTCCCGTGAGACATGGCCCAAGACATGACCCAGGACATGGCCCAAGTCCTCCTGCCGACCTCGCTCGTCGGCTCGTATGCGCAGCCGGAGTGGCTGATAGATCGCAAGCGGCTCGCCGGCCGCTTCCCTCCGCGGGTGCGCGCCAGGGAGCTGTGGCGCGTCGCGCCGGAATTCCTGGATGAGGCGCAGGACGACGCCACCCTGCTCGCTATCCGCGACCAGGAGCGTGCCGGCCTCGACATCATCACCGACGGAGAAATGCGGCGGGAGAGTTATTCCAATCGCTTCGCCACGGCGCTGGAAGGCGTGGACATCGACAATCCGGGAACCGCGCTCGATCGGTCCGGCCATCCGAACCCGGTGCCGCGAGTGACCGGCAAGGTACGGCGCATGCATCCGGTCGAAGTCCGTGATGTCGCGTTCCTGCGCCGCAACACCGATCGCGTCATCAAGATGACGGTGCCGGGTCCGTTCACGATGTCGCAGCAGGCGCAGAACGACTTCTACGAACACGAGGAGGAGCTCGCCCTCGACTACGCGGCCGCGGTCAATGCGGAAATCAGGGACCTGTTCGCCGCCGGCGCCGATATTGTGCAAATCGACGAGCCGTACATGCAGGCGCGGCCGGAGAAGGCCCGCCAATTCGGCCTCAAGGCGCTCAACGCCGCTCTCGACGGCCTATCGGGCGTGACCGCCGTCCACATCTGCTTCGGTTATGCCGCGATCATCCACGTTCGTCCGTCCGGTTATTCCTTCCTGCCGGAGCTCGCGGCGTCACCGGTGCAGCAGGTTTCGATCGAAACCGCGCAATCCAAGCTCGATTGCGCGGTACTGGAGAAGCTGAGGGGCAAGACCATCATTCTCGGTGTCATCGATCTCTCGGACATGACGGTGGAAACTCCCGAAACTGTCGCGGTGCGCATTCGCCGCGCGCTTCCGCATGTCGCGGCCGAGCGTCTCGTGATCGCGCCGGACTGCGGCATGAAATATCTCCCGCGTGACGTCGCCTTTTCCAAATTGTGCGCGATGGTCGAAGGCGCGAAGATCGTCCGCAAAGAATTGGACGCGTAAAGCGGGATTTACAGTCCAGATAAAGGCAGTGCCTTTTCCGACCGGTCAGAGTCCATCTCGTTGCCTCTCCAGCAGGAGACGAGGGGCGGCCGGCGGGTTCAGGCATGAATTTCCTGATGTTGTCTTCGCAGGCTTCCCCTTGATTCCTGCCCGATAGTGGCCAGAGCGCTGACCTTCACTTCACTCAGATAACAGACGCCAGCGCCCCGTTCCGGTGCGAAACTGTGCCTGCCGAGCTCTGAATTCTCGCAAGGGGCTATGCACAAACACGTCGCGCAGGCCGAGATCAGTTCAAGTAGCCTCCCGGACAAATGAGCGACGAGTGAACTCCACACGGATGCGTCATCCGCAACCAGAGAGGGAGTTGGCGTCGCGACCCACCTTGAAGGTCAGAAAATGAAACTTGCGGTGGTCGGGTCGGGAGGCGTCGGGGGATACTTTGGGGGCCGCCTTGCCCAAGCAGGCTGCGACGTGGCCTTTATCGCCCGCGGTGCGCATCTCGCGGCGATCCGCGAGCACGGGCTGAAGATAGAAAGTCCGCTTGGCGATGCTCTCCTGACCGACATAAAGGTGACCGACGATCCACGTGAGCTGGATCCGGTCGATCTCGTTCTGTTCGCCGTGAAGCTGGTCGACACCGAGGCGACGGCCCGTTCGATCGCCTGCCTGTTCGGTCCGAACACCGCAATCATCTCGTTCCAGAATGGCGTGACGAAAGATGTCCTTCTGCGAAGGATGTTTGGCGAGAAGGCGGTGATGGGAGGCGTCGGGTATATCGCCAGTGCCATCAAGCAGCCCGGCGTGATCGAACATATCGGAACCATGCAAAGGCTGGTGTTCGGCGAATATGACAAAGCGCCCTCCGAGCGCGCGAAAAGCTTCCTTTCCTTCTGTCAGCGCGCGGGCATCGACGCCAAGCTGAGCGACGACATCCGTCGTGAGATCTGGGAGAAGTTCGTATTTCTGGTCGGCCTGTCGGGCACGACGAGCGCGACACGCCGTCCAATTGGGCCAATTCGCGAAAACGCTCATTCGCGCGAGCTTCTCCTGAAGATCATGGAAGAGGTCGTCGCGGTCGGGCGGGCTCATGGGGTCGATCTCTCCCCAAACTACGCGAGCGAGCGACTGGCGTTCTGCGACGGTCTCCCGGTGGAGATGACGTCGTCAATGCATCATGACTTGGAGCGCGGGAAGCCGCTGGAGCTGGCGTGGCTCAGTGGTGCGGTCGTCGATCTCGGAAAGGAAGTTCGCGTTCCGACGCCCTTCAATCGTGCTGTTCGGGGTGTTCTTGCCGTGCACGCCCAGGGCCGGAAGGATTCCTGAGATGGCCGGCTGCACGGTCTTTCGAACGGCGCGGCTCCTCCCATCAGGTTGTCAAACCATGACTCGTTTTTGCCGGCTGTCCGATTTGCAGATCGGGGAGCTCGGCTGATCGGCGATGTCGCCCAGGAGCCTCACGATGAGAACCAGCCGTTGTCTAGCCGCCCTTATGGCCGCTGCGTTCGTGTTCTGCTCGCGAGCCGGCTCGGAGCCCGCGCGCGCTCAAGACAAGCCGGCCGTCCAGCTGAGCGGGCAGGTCAGCTCGGCCAAGGAAGGTCCGATGGAGGGGGTGCTCGTCACCGCCAAGAAGGACGGCTCGACAATTTCCATTACGGTCGTCAGTGACAAAAAGGGGACCTACAGCTTCCCCGCGCCGAGATTGGAGCCCGGTCACTATACGCTGAGCATTCGGGCTGTAGGCTACGACCTCGATGGTGCCGCGACAGCCGACATTGCCGCGGGCAAGACCACCAAGCTCGACCTGAAGCTGCGCGAGGCCGAGGACCTTGCGTCGCAATTGACCGGTTCGGAATGGCTCTACAGTGCAACGGGCACCGACCAGCAAAAGAGCGATCTTCTGCGCTGCGTGAACTGCCACACGGTCGAGCGCATCTTCCGATCGACCCACAGTACCGCCGAGTTCATGCAGGTTCTGCCGCGCATGGCCGGTTACACGAACAACAGCATGTCGACCACCGTCGTGCTGCATGCGCAATTGCGTCCCGGCAAGGCGGAGTTGACGGATGTCAGCCTCAACAACAGAACCTTCAAGCGAATTGCAGAATATCTCAGCACGATAAACCTGCATGGGCGTTCCACGTGGGACTTTGGGCTCAAGACCTTCCCGCGTCCGACCGGCAAGGCAACGCACGTCATCATCACGGAGTACGCGTTGCCACGGCTCACCATGGAGCCGCACGACGCCTACGTGGACAAGAACGGAACGGTGTGGGCTTCGAACTTCGGCGAGCAAACCCTCATAAAGCTCGATTCCAAGACCGGCAAGGTTACGGAATTCCCCGTGCCGGAGGTGAGAAAGGGATTTCCCACGGGCATGCGCAGTCTCGACGCCGACAGCGATGGGAACCTGTGGATCGGCAATCAGTACCAAGGGGACCTCGTGAGGTTCGACCCGAAGACCGAGCAGTTCCGTCTGTACAATCTGCCGGAGGCTCAACAGAACGGCGCGACACAAATCAGCGCTGCCGGCGCCAGGCAGTCGAAAGTCGACGGCAAGATCTGGACCCAGAACAACGGAATTCCTGCAATTCACCGCGTCGACATCAATACGGGGCAATTCGAAACCTTCACGCCGTTCGCGGGCGATACGAACAGGAGCCACAATCTCTACGACGTGTGGCCTGATGCCCAGAACAACGCATACTTTCCCGACTTCTCTCACGAAAGCATCGGCCGCATCGACGCGAAGACGGGACAGGTCACCATGTGGCAGGCACCGACGAAGGGGTCGCGGCCGCGACGCGGAGAAGTCGATCCGCAAGGCCGTGTCTGGTACGCGGGATTCGGCGCCAATCTGATCGGAATGTTCGACAGCAAGACCGAGAAATTCCAGGAGTGGAAAGCGCCGTCGCCGTGGGAGGGGCCTTACGCCGCCGCCACTGACAAAAATGGCGACGTGTGGTCCGGAGGGCAGCTCAGCGATCGTGTGATGCGGCTCCACCCGAAAACCGGCGAGATCACCGAATATCTGCTGCCGCGACAGACAGACATTCGTCACGCGACGGTCGATAATTCGACGACGCCGCCGACATTCTGGGTCGGCAACAATCGCGGAGCCGCCATCATCAAATTGGAGCCGCTGGACTAGCGATTGTCCGGCGGCGCGATTCCGGAGCGGAATGACAGGTCCGCTCCGGATGCGGCCTATCACGGCAGAGGAACGTGACCGGCCGAGCTCAGGCCAACCCTCCACGAAGTGGGGCAGAGATGAAACATGCCCCGATGACTGAGAAAGACGCTTGGATATGGTGACGCCGGCTCTCACCATCCGTTCATTACGGACCGTTGCGGTCAAGGTTCCGATGAAGCGACCACTCGGGACCAGTGCAGCCACGGTCTGCGCCGCGCCGTTGCTGCTCATCGATCTGGAGACGGAGGAGGGCGTCACCGGTCGGTCGTACTTGTTCTGCTATGTGCCGTCCGCGGCGCCTGCCATCAGGCACGTTCTTGAGGAGATCCTGGCGACCGTCAAAGGCGACCGTGTGGCGCCGTTGGAGATCCAGGCCAAGCTGGCGCGCAGCTATACGCTGATCGGTGTGCAGGGCATCGTGCGGATGGCCATCGCAGGACTCGATACCGCCTGTTGGGATGCGCTTGCGATCGCCGCCGGGATGCCGCTTGCGGCCTTTCTGGGCGGCGTGCCGCGCCCGGTTCCTGCTTATAACAGCAACGGCCTCGGCCTGATGACGCCGGAAGCGGCGGTCGAGGAGGCCCTGGCGCTCCTTGAGGGCGGGTTCCGCGCCGTCAAGTTGCGACTCGGCTATCCTACTTTGGAGGCTGACCTGGCCGTTGTGCGTGCGGTGCGCAAGCGTCTCCCCGCCAGCGTCGCCCTGATGGTCGATTTCAACCAGGCGCTCAGTGCCGCCGAGGCAATCCGCCGAGGGCGGCCCTTGGACGACGAAGGGGTCTACTGGATCGAAGAGCCAATCCGGCATGACGATTATGCCGGCTGCGCTGCGGTCGCGCGCGAACTCGCTGCTCCAGTGCAAATAGGGGAGAATTTTTCAGGTGTGCAGGCGATGGCGGCTGCACTTGCAGCCCAAGCCTGCGACTACGTCATGCCCGATCTGGAGCGTATCGGGGGCGTGACCGGGTGGCAGCGTGCCGCGGGCCTCGCGGCCGCGACCGGAATTCAGATGTCCTCTCACCTTTTTCCTGAGGTGAGCGCGCATCTGCTTGCGACGACGCCCACCTGCCATTGGCTCGAATACGTCGACTGGGCGGAGCCCGTCCTCGCGGAACCCTTGCGCATCGTGAACGGCGATGCCGTTGCGCCGGCCGTACCGGGGAACGGACTCACATGGGACGAGGACGCCGTGGCTCATTTCCAGGTCCGGTGACCATCCGCCGCCAACGATCAGGGAGGACCGAATGATTCGCAAATCAAGAACACAGCGGGACAATCAGCAGTGGATGCTCGATCTCGCGCTCAATATGCGCGGTCGCGTACAGAACTTCGAGCGCGACGATCAGGAAGTTCCGCCGGGAAAGCGCGCACGCAATTATCGCATGCTGCCGAAGGTGTGGCGTCAGGCGGCCGAACAACACGAGAGCCTGGCGAAGCAGGCGCACAGCCGGGGTGCGAATGCGACCGCCACCTTCCACTACGACCAGGCCATCGAGGCATATCGGATGGCGCAGCTTCCGATTTTCTATGACGACAACCCCGTCAAGCAGCGTCTTTGGCAGAAGCTGTGTGAGATGGTCGACGGACGGTCGAAGGTGGCGAGCTATCCCATTGAGCGCGTCGAAGTGCCGTTCGACAACGGAACGACGATTTCCTGCCTATTCCACCTGCGCCCGGACCGGCAGAAAGCGCCTACGATCCTCTATATTCCGGGAATGGATCAGAGCAAGGAGGTCTTCCCGAAGGCTCACCACAACATCGCCCTGGCGCGCGGGTTTCACGTGATCTCCATGGATGGACCCGGGCAGGGAAGCTCCAACATTCAGAGAATCCGCGCCGTGAAGGATAACTACGAACGTGCGGGCTCTGCGGTCATTGATTACTTGAGGACTCGCCCGGAGGTCGATGCGTCGAAGATCGCGGTCTTCGGCATCAGCATGGGAAGTTACTGGTCGCTGTCCCTGTCGAGCAGTGACGACCGCATCGCGGCGGTCGCGAGTTGCGTCGCCAATTACAATCCGAGCAAGATGATCTTCACGCAGTGCTCTCCGCGATTCAAACAGATGTTCATGTACATGGCGGGATA